>CALKJE010000080.1 GCA_937995675.1 uncultured Saprospiraceae bacterium | reverse complement strand
TCGTTAATAATCTCCAAGCACTTATCCAAACCTGCTTGCCAGTTTTGTTGTTTCATGTAAATTTTTGCTTCAATGATCGCCGCGGCCCATTTTGAAGCTCGACCTCGATCAGCACCAGTATAGGAGTCTTGTAAATTAGCTTGTGCGAATCTTAAATCTGCCAGAACCCCATCTAAGATAACTCCTACATCTGTTCTTCCTAACTCACTAATTTCTTCTAGTGTAAGCGGTTCTGTATAATAAGGAGCATCTCCCCAAAGATTGGTAATATGCCAATATGCTAAAGCTCGAACAAAAGTAGCATCCGCAACAATATCTATTTCTGCCTCATCCGCTATTGCATCGTTACCCGTTACTCTATCAATTATTATATTCGTATTCAAGACCACTCGATAAAGGTCTTTCCAAGTATCTGATACACTCATTTTCTGAACAGACACGTCCGCCAAAGCTTCATTCAGCGAATAATTGCCAATGGGTTCAACAAAATTAGCAGAACGATTGGGTTCGATAATGTCAGCACCATTATCATAAAAGTGATCCAATCCAACCTGACCGTAAATAGAATTATTTTTTAAAATGGCATAAACACCATTCATTGCTTGTCTAGCATCATTTTCAGATGCGAAAAAAGTTTCTGGAGAAACAAGCGCTCTTGGATCCTCTTCTAAAAAATCTTTACAACCAAAAAGAGATAAGATCATGAACGCACCGAAAAGTATTTTTTTATTTATCATTGTTATTTTTTTTAAAAAGTTGCATTTAAACCAAATGTTAAAACTCTTGGATTTGGATATTCACCATCTGCATAACCTTGCGCAATATTACCTAACCCGTTTCTTCCAAAACGACTAGTCTCCGGATCAATTAATCTAAAGTTAGAAATTAATAGGAGATTGGTTCCAGTAAGATAAATAGTAGCATTTGAAATACCTTTTATGGCATCTGGTGTGAAGTTATAGGCTAGTCTAACCGTCTTCAGTCGAATATGTGTTCCATCCTCCACAAATAACGTATTACTTAAATTATTGGTAATGGCATCTGACCCTGCTCTTGGAATATCTGAAGTAGGATTATCTTCCGTCCAACGATTCGCTAAGTCTGCAAACTTAGTTGTCTCTCCTCGATTGAAATAATGATTTCGCATTCTTAAGTTATACATTTCATTACCAACGGTACCTTGAAAGTAAAAAGAGAAATCAAAGTTCTTGTACGAAAATGAATTTTCAAAACCAAAAATCAAATCTGGCGTGGGATCTCCCAAAACAACATTGTCCTCAGTGGAAATAATTCCATCACCATTTAAATCCTCATATCTTGGGCCTCCCACCACTTGAGAAGTCAAACCAGACGCATCAATTTCTTCCTGGCTTTTCCAAGTACCTAAGTAATTAACTCCGGTAAAAACAGGCACTGGTTGACCTACAATCAAACGAGTATTTCCCGAACCAATGATTGGATCAACCACCACATCAATAAATTCAGCCCCACCGAGATCCAAAATTTTATTATTATTAGAAGACAAAGTAACGGTTGACATCCAGGTAAAAGCATTACCCGTAACATTTCTGGAAGTTAAAAGAAACTCCCATCCTCTATTTTGTAGAGATCCAATATTTTGCAATTGGCTGGTAAATCCAGTCTGTCTTGGAATGGCAACATCCAACAGTAAATCTTCCGTTTTCTTTGCGTAATAATTTATTTCTGTAAAGATTCTCCCTTTAAACAAAGAAGCCTCCAGTGCTAAATCAAACGATCGAGTTGTTTCCCATTTTAAGTTTGGATTAGAAGGTCTACCGATCGTAAGACCTGGAACTTCCTGACCATTAAGCGTCGTATTAGCTTCTGTTAACAATCCAAGTGTTCGATAAGGACCGATAGCTTGATTACCCGCTTTTCCAAAACTAGCTCTTAATTTCAGGTCTTCAAAAATAGTTTGATTTTGCATAAATCCTTCTTCGGAAATTTTCCAGGCAGCCGCTACTGAGGGATAAAATTCATATTTATTTCCCGGAGCAAAAACAGAACTACCATCTGTTCTTCCAACGACAGTAAACAGATATTTGTCTTTCAAGGTATAATTTACTCTTCCGAAGAAAGAGGCAATTTGAAATCCACTGTAACCACTAGAAACGATTGATCGGGTAGGATCAGAAAATCCTAAATTATTAAAACCTGCCGCATCACTAGAAATACCAAATGCTTCTGCCAACGATCTTTCGGTTTCTACTTGTTGAAAAGAAGCACCAGCTAAGGCCGTGATGCTATGGTCTGTTCCAAAATCAGAAGAATATTGTACCGTGTTTTCATTATTCCACCCAACACTTGCCACTGAATTTACACTTGCTTGTCCACCATCCGTTACACCGATGGCCAAATTTCCTGGCAACTGGCTAGAAGTAAATCTATTTTGTTTTGTATTATTAAATTCTGGATTAAAGGTAGAACGAATGGTCCACTTTGGGGCCGGACTATATTCCAGATAAACAGTAGCCAATAAATTATTGGTGAAGGTTTCGTTCGTATTCAATTCTATATTTGCCAGCGGATTGGAAAATGGTGAACCGACTACTTCATTAAATCCATTAAAGGAACCATCATCATTAAAAATAGGCTGGGTAGGAAGCGTGGCAAAAGCATTACCGAAACTTGCTACACCGTTATCCCGATTTATTCTTGAATAATTAATTCTAAATCCAGTACTTATTTTATCATTTAACTTCAGATCTAAATTGGATCGGAAAATATATTTTTCAATACCTGTACTTTTAACCAGTCCATCCTGATTAAAATAACCTAAGGAATTATAGTATTTAACTTTTCCACTTTCTGACGAACCAGAAATAGAAAGGTCGGCATTGTACATAGGAGATGCATCCAGTAACTCGTCATACCAATCGATGTCAGGGTAAGACGAAGGATCACCTGGAAATGGTTCTGCTGCTGCTCTAAACCGAGCACTTTCATTGGTGAAGGCAATTTGCTCTTCCTGAGAAAGCATGTCCGGTAATTCAGGTACCATCTGTACTCCACTGTAAAGATTTAGACTTACTTGTGGTACTCCTGGATTTAAACCGCCACCGCTTTTTGTAGTTAATAAGACAACTCCATTGGCACCTCGTGAACCATAAATGGCAATTGAAGAAGCATCTTTTAGTACTTCGAGTGATTGAATATCATTAGCGTTGATGTTATTTAAGTTGAAGTTTGTACCAACCACAATACCATCTATCACCCATAGCGGTTCATTACTCCCGGTAATCGAGTTACCCCCTCTAACCCTTATAGCTGTTGAGGCACCAGGAGAACCATTGGTCTGGGTAACCTGCACACCAGCAGCACGTCCTTGCAATGCCTGATCTACTCTTGATACAGGTACTTTGGCTATATCTTTAGAACTAATACTAGCAACAGAACCTGTCAAATCAGATTTCTTTTGTTTACCATATCCCACTACAACCACTTCGTCTAACAATTCTCCCTCCTGCAGAACGACATCAATATTTGTTCTACCTCCTATAATTTCTTCCTTATCTTGATAACCAGTATAAGAAAAAATAAGCACCTTTTCCCCTTCACCAAGGGTAATGGAATAGTTACCATTAACATCAGTAGCAGTACCGATAGTAGTTCCTTTTTGGACAATATTTGCTCCGATTAGCCCTTCTCCTTCTACAGACTTAACCATTCCGGTTATCTTTTCCTGAGCAAAGGAAGTTATCCCGAAAAAACTACTGAAAAAGAGAAAAGTAAGGAATTTAATCCCAATTATTCTATTGGGTTTTATTAGGAATTTCCTCGTCCAACTTTTGTTGATTTTTCGCATAATTAATAATTTAGTTTTGAAAATTTACCTATTTTAATTACAATACTTAATCCATTGCCTTAAATAAAAAAACCAAGGATTATTTTAAGCAAATTTAATTTAGCAAAATTAAACATCTATCCTGTACTGTCGGCTATATCCTTTTTGCAGGAGAGTACAGGATAGCATACACGATAAAAAAACCCAACTTCAATAATTATTTTTATTGATAAACCTGCAATGAAAAAATCATTTTACAAGAATGAATTTAATTAAAAAAAATATACTGTTATTATTATTTTTTTCAACCTCGCTAGTTGTTTTTTCTCAGCGGACAGAAACGAATTTCAATAATAACTGGCATTTTGCTTTAAAAGATAACCCCTCTTTTTCAAACGAAAAGATTGACGTTTCTGATTGGAAAAGCTTAATAATACCTCATGATTGGTCTTTTGAAAAAGGAGTAAGAAAAGGTGGAGACCAGGGGCAAGGTGGTGGTTATCACGATGGTGGTATCGGTTGGTACCGCAAATCATTTATTGTAAAAAAGAATAGTTTATCAAACACCACCTACCTCCACTTTGATGGTGTTTACATGAATAGTGAAGTCTGGATTAATGGCAATCATCTAGGAAAAAGACCCTATGGGTATATCAGTTTCCGATATAATATCTCAAAATATTTAAAGGAAGGTAAAAATACGATTGCAGTGAGAGTTGATAATAGTTTGGAGCCTTCTGCGCGTTGGTATCATCCATGTGGAATTTATGCTCCCGTAAAATTAATTGAAGTAAACCCAAATCACATTGCTCCAAATGGTATTTTTGTGACGACTCCAAAAATTGAAAAAAATCAAGCGACGATTAATATTAAAGTAGATTATAATGGTACTTTAAATAATTTAAAATGCAACGTAATTATTTTATCTCCTGAAGGAAATGTATTAAAAATCAATTCTAAAACTATTAAAGGTTCTAAAAGCGATATTGATTTAACCATAAATAATCCTGAATTATGGAGTCCTGAAACCCCAATCTTGTATCAGGCAATTACTCAAATAATTGATGGTAGAAAAGTAATTGATGAGGTAAAAACAACTTTCGGATTTAAAACGGTAGCATGGAAAACCGAAAGCGGTTTTTGGTTAAACGGAAAAAATGTAAAATTAAAAGGAGTTTGTGAACATTGGGAAGGAGGTCCAGTTGGAGGCGCTTGGACAAAACCCATGTTACGTTGGAAATTAGAGTCTTTAAAAGATATGGGCATCAATGCCATTCGTCCTTCTCACAACCCTACTCCACCCATGTTTTACGATATCTGTGACGAAATTGGTTTATTGGTCATGGATGAAATTTTTGATGGTTGGCACAAAAAAGCACAAGAGGATTATGGCAAACAGGCGTTTGATGAATGGTGGCAACAGGATGTAAAAGAATGGATTACCAGAGATAGAAACCACGCAAGTATTTTTGTCTGGAGTTTGGGAAATGAAACGCATGATGATATTGCTCCGGCATTGGTGCAATTTGGAAAAAATTTAGACCCTACCAGATTATTTACTTCGGGCGCAGGAAATCCGGAAGACATGGATATTGAAGGCGTAAATGGAGGTTCCGAAACCAAGAAATTTATTGAAAGCGCAAATTTTGATAAACCATTTATTTCTACCGAAGCTCCGCACACTTGGCAAACTCGTGGTTATTATAGAACCCAAACCTGGTGGAGAGATAATGAATTACCAGGTATTTATCCTTTGCCAAATTTAACGGAAAAAGAAATTTTCTTCTACGAAGGCATCAACCCCAAAGATTGGAAAAACAGAAAACAGAGTTTCAATTCTTCTTATGACAATGCCACCGTAAGAGTTTCTGCCAGAAAATATTGGGAAGTAGT
>CALKJE010000079.1 GCA_937995675.1 uncultured Saprospiraceae bacterium | reverse complement strand
GCCTCAGTCAGATTCCTTGGTTTTATGGGCCGCGGCTCACATAAATTCCGTTTATTTCCCAATTTATGGATTGAATCATATCTTCAGTTGGACTACTAATCGTAATACCCTCTACTTCATTGATAACCATATTGTCTGGAGCCTCAAAATAGACCGTATTATAAGCAGGATTAGCGGACATTGAAAATGGGGTAGTGCCAAAAGCATTCATGGCCGTGGCATTAATTTCATAACTGCCACTAGTAGCGTAGGTATGTGTAACCTCAAGACCTTCTCCTGTACTTCCATCTCCAAAGTCCCAAGTTACTTGATTGGCACTCGGAGAGTTAGCAGATAAATGAACGGTGTTTTCACAATCTTCCCATTCCATTGTTGGACTGACCATCGGAGCTTCACCTTCGGTTAGACAAGTCCAGTTAATTTCAAAACCTGAACGAGTTATGCTTCCATCCGTATTCCAAACAAAACGAATTCGAGAGCCTACGACTGAAAGCGTAAAAGGATTTATGAAACCTTCGTATTCCCCAAAAAGTTCAAATCCATTGCCATTATCGACCAGCACTAAGATTTCATCAAATCCGGCCTCTGATTCAAATGAAACAAAGTCTATCAAATAACTCAGTGCTCCAGGTGCGGCAACGTCTAAGGTAGCATCTATGGAATTACTATAGTTTTCTTCAAGGCCGCCATCATCGACTAAAGTACCTTCACAACTTTGTGTACTGGCCATTAAATCATCTGTCATTACTATCAACATACACTCAGGAAGGTCTGGATTAAAAGTGATTAGATCCGCTACGATACTGGTATCACAACCAATGCTATTACAAGCAATAAGGGTTAGGTCATAGGTTCCTGGTGTTGTTAGCGTAAAGTTTGGATCTTGAACAGTTGATACGGTTGTTCCATCTACCATCCAGTTCCATGAACTTGGAAAACCTGTACTCTGATCAGTCAATGCTACTTCACCAGAACAAATGTCATTGGCGTTCAACATAAATGCAGCAGTAGGTGGTGTCGTAGGATCTATACAACTCCAATTAATTTCAAACCCTGAACGAGTTATACTGCCATCGGTATTCCAAACAAAACGAATTCGAGAGCCTGTAACCGTAATATTGAACGGATTTAAATTGCCTTCATATTCCTCAAAAAGTTCAAACCCGTTGCCATTATCTACCAGTAATAGCATTTCATCATAATTCGTTTCTGAATCAAAAGAAACAAACTCGATCTCATAACCTATGGCACCCGGTGTCGCAATTTCTAAGATCGCATCTACTCCGTTACTATAATTATTTTCAATACCACCATCATCCACCAAGGTTCCTTGACAGAGCGTACTTGTCTCCTCTAACCCATCTTCAAAAACAATGATCTGACAGGTTGGTAATGATGGATTGAAGACTACATGATCTACCAAATTGATACTATCACATCCTACCGCATTACAAGTAATCAAGCCAATATCATAAGTACCAGCAGTACCTAAATCAATGGTTGGGTTTTCTTCCGTAGAAACTACTTGACCATCTACCAACCAAGTCCAGTTAGTTGGTGGACCGGTACTTTCATCTGTTAACGTTATTTCTCCTGTACAACTTAAAGTATCTGAAACAGATAAGTTTGCCACCGGAAGAGATGGTTCTATACATTCCCAAGAAACAATAAAACCAGGACGAGTTACGCTTCCATCGGTATCCCAAATCACCCGAATTCGACTTGATTCGATCGTCGAAGATTCACCAGTATGGAACCCCGAATAATTACCGGCTGGGACAAAATTATTTCCATCAAAGGCGAAAAAGTTTAAATAATCATAACTAGATTCCGTTTCAAAAAAGTCAAAACTAAATTCATATCCTACCGCACCTGGTACTTCAATTTCTAACGTTGAATAAACAGAATTACTATAAGATTCGTCTCCACCATCATCGACCATAATTCCTGTACATTGATTGGTGAAATCCTCAAAAGTATTCGCCATAATGGTAGTGTCACAGGCAGTAGATTGATCATCCGCAATAATGAAATTTGATTTTACCACGGTAAAGGGATCGTTATTACAATCTTCTCCAGAAAGCGTTACCGTATAAGTTCCATTTTGAAGATAAGTATGCATAGGAGCAGCTTCCATAGATTGGTTTCCATCTCCAAAATCCCATACTGGATTTAATACATCACCATTTGCTGAGAAATTAACCGTGCCCGGCACTTCACACAATAGACGAGGTGAGGCTGTAAAATTTTGCTCTGATCCAGTCGTCAAGACCCCAACGGCTGCCCAAGCATTTTTTACTTGCGCTAATTCCATGCTACAACTTCCATAAAGGTCTTCAGCGACTTCTAAAGAAAATAACGCACATTCTTCATAGGTGCTTGAAGGACTTAAATATTGTGTCCAAGTACTATGGGCAATCGTATAAGCTTTATTCCATCCAAGAGAAGTTACATTATAGGCATAACCATTATCATTAACATCTGTTTCTCCAGTTACTAACAAATAAAACCAGTAATTTCCAATAGAACTGTTAGTGTGTACACCGTTCCCATCAAACCAAAAATCTCCGTCATAGGTATCTGCCATTTGAAGTTCTTTTGGATTGGCCATATTTCTAAAATAATATCCTGTGGAAGATGCTTCTTGTCCAACTAGCCAATCTACTGATCCAGGATTGGTTTGATTTTCTACAGACATCCCAATAATATCAGAGATAGATTCATTCATCGCTCCTGATTCTCCGGCATAAATTAATCCAGAACTAAATTCAGTTACGGCATGCGTTACTTCGTGGGCAATAATATTAATATAGGTAAATGGTTGATCTAAATCAGTACCAGGAAGTCCATCACCGTAAAGGGTGGTTGTTCCATCCCAATAGGCATTGGCATCGGGTAAATGGACATCGCTGTTGACACCACGACCATTCGCATCGATACCATTATAACCTAATAAATCATTATAAAAATCGAAAGTTGCCGCAGTGCCCCAATGTGCATCGCCGGCTATTTCATCCATTGCTACATTGGCATTATCCCAAGTATTATCATCATCGAAAAATAAATCTCCTGTATTTAAATTCCTAGTTGTGATACCGGTTCCTCTCGTTTGATCGTTGAGTACAAAACCTCCATTGGCTGCCGTAGTTTCAATCGTCTTTGTTCCATGATACCGAGTGACGGCAGTTCCAGGAACGAAAGAACAAAGTCTGTCTTCTTGAAAAATAATTGATCCATCATTGGCATCAATGGTCAAACGTTTTGAAAGCAATGGTTGATGAGCACGAACATCAATTTCATAAGCTAAGACCCAATTTGGTTTGTCAAAATTATAATCAAGTGGTACATAAATCAAACCGGTTAGCGTTCCACTAGAGGAGGGCGCTAGATATTTATACTCGGTAGCATTCACTTCCGTTTTTGCTAATTCGATTGCTTGCTGCATTGAAAGTTGAGCACCGTTTTTAGGAATGGTAGCTTCTTTAGGAATGGATCTAGGAATGAAATAATCCGTGGTTTGAGTCCGCTGATTATAGTGAGCAGTTAGATGAAAGCCTTTTAATGGAATATTAAAAATGGAAATTTCGTAACGACAATGTTGATTGCCAGCTACATCTTCCTGACATTTTTTTTCTTTTAGGCTATGAAAGCCAGTTTCGAAAAATGTGGTTTTAAATAAACGATCAAGATTTGGTGTACCTGATATTTCTAATTTATAGAATCGATCATTAATCTTGGTGAGTTCTTGAGCATTATTGATAAAAGTGAATAGGCAGAATAGTAGCAGGATAAGCAATCTTTGCATTGGTTAGTAGTTTTAGTTTTTAAAATAAAAAATCAACTGTCTGAATGACAAGAGGAGCCTTAATTATCTTCTAAGATAAGAAAATGTATTTAAATTACTAAATTTTTTATGCAAAAAATTAATAATCTGTAAAATGACCTACTTTTAAGAAATGAATTAGCAAAGGACTAGAAGCATTACCTTCTTGAAATTTATAGTTAGAAAATTGAAAAATGTGGTTTTCGCCTTATTATTTTATTCATTATTCAACTAGTCTATTCTCTCAGCCGTACTCCTAGTCGAAGTCCAAAACTAAAAGTCTCAATTCCTGATTTTTGAGCATCAGAATTAAAACTGTCGATATCTAAATTAAGATCTTCTGCTAGATTCTCCCAATTCGCACCAAAATGACGACGGAAACGAACCATCGGCGTGATAGTCAAAAGATCACTTACTCCAATATCTACTCCAACACCTAAACCAACGGAAGGAATCACCGAGGAACTACTTGGATTTCCATTGCCTCCTTTAAAATTTGAAGTGGCATAACTCAATCCAGGAGAGAGCTCCACATAAAATCCTTTTTTTAGAAAATTACCATCTTTCGAAAAGGTAGGACAATCACAATCGCCTTCTAAATCAAATAAATAAAAATGGGTATTCGCAAATAAACTAATCTGCTGATGATTCAAACGCGTCGCATTATCACTCCAATCCACGGAATAGCGTGCATAGTTTAATTCTGGAAAAAATTCTACTCGAGCATTTTTTAAGCGAAACCACCTATCAATTCCTACCGCAAAACCAGACTCGATAGGAGCTGCACCCGGCAAGTTGGATGCATTAATAAATCCTTCCCAATCCGATGCAGAGAAAGTTTGGTAACTCCCATTGATTCCGTATTGCGCCGAAGTTTTATTTACAAACAAAAAAAGAGAGAGGATGACCAATAGAGAAAACTGCTTCATGATAGGTGATTTGGTAACTGAATTCTGTAAAGCTACAATTTCTAAACGTAACTATTCATATCAAATTGTATTTAATCAACCTAAGTAAATTTCTAAAGATTTGCTGAATTGCGACCTATTAACGATAGAGGTTTGCCGACCGAGTCTAGGTTGGGAAGCAAAAAGCAAAAAACAACCAGCAAGAAGCAAAAAATTAATACTTTTGCGCCATGAAAGCTCGCACGCTCAAAAAAGACAAAGTCAATGTAATTACCCTCGGTTGTTCCAAGAATTTAGTGGACTCCGAAAACCTTATTACCCAACTAAAAGGGAATGATTATCAAGTGGTACATGATAGCAATGATGAGGATGCTAATATCATCGTCGTCAATACCTGTGGTTTCATTGATCTGGCTAAAGAAGAATCCGTCAACACCATCTTGCAATACGCAGATTTAAAGACGAAGGGAGAGATTGATAAGTTGTACGTAACCGGTTGTCTATCACAACGTTATAAAGACAAACTGGAAGAAGATATTCCAGAGGTAGATGCCTTTTTTGGTACGTTAGAATTACCTGGCTTACTCGCCAAATTTGACGCAGACTATCAACACGAATTGATTGGTGAACGAATTACCACCACCCCTCAACATTATGCCTATCTCAAAATCTCCGAAGGTTGTAACCGAACTTGCTCTTTTTGCGCCATTCCATTGATGCGTGGCAAGCATGTTTCTCAACCGATTGAGGCATTGGTTAAACAGGCTAAAAATCTAGTTCGTACCGGTGTGAAAGAGATTATGTTAATTGCTCAGGAACTTACGTATTATGGTCTTGATTTATATAAAAAACGAGCATTAACTGATTTGTTGCGCGCACTTTCAGATGTAGAAGGTTTGGAATGGATTCGTTTACATTATGCTTATCCAAGTAAATTCCCAGAAGACATCTTTGACGTAATGGCGGAACGAAAAAATATTTGCAATTACCTCGATATTCCATTACAGCATGCTTCAGATACGGTTTTAGATAGAATGCGTCGTCAGATTACGCGCAAGGAAATGGTGGATCTAATGGCCGTGGCACGTAAGCGCGTTCCAGAAATAGGAATCCGCACCACTTTCTTGGTGGGTTTTCCAGGAGAGACAGAAGAGGAGTTTCAAGAACTTTGTGATTTTGTCCAAGAAATGCAATTTGAAAGAGTCGGTGTTTTCCAATATTCTCATGAAGAAAATACCTCCGCACATGAATTAGAAGATGATGTTCCAGCAGAAGTAAAAGTGGAGCGAGCCAATCGCCTAATGGAAATTCAACAACGGATTTCTTTTGATAAAAATCAAGCAAAAATAGACCAAACCATGCGCGTTCTTTTTGATCGAAAAGAAGGAGAATATTTTGTCGGTAGAACGGAATATGATAGCGTCGAAGTAGACAACGAAGTACTGATTCCAGCTGCCAATAATTATGTTAGAATTGGTGACTTCGCAACCGTGAGAATTACAGATGCTACGGAGTATGATCTGTTCGGAGAAGTGGTGTAGATGGTTTAATCGTTTATTTGTTTAATCGTTTATTTGATCTCGCTCTAATGCGAGATAGGTTGTGCGGTTTGATTGATGTGCGAATTTTTCTGAACTATCAAAATCGTTTTTTATAAAACTAACGTACCTGTTTGCTTCGCGTTAAAAGATATACACGAAAGAAGAACATTATTAATTCTTCATTAAAAAATTATTAATTAATTTTCAACGATTCAACGATTCAACGATTCAACGATTCAACGATTCAACGATTCAACAAGCGAAGCGTTTCAACAAAAAAAAATGATCACCAAACACGTCCCACAATTACCTTTCTTTATCGCAGGAGACGAGACGCGTTTAGCCGAAGTTTTACATCCTAAAAATGATTTAATTGATCTGCCTTATAGCATCGCTTATGCGACCATTGCACCCGGAAAATCTTCCTTACCTCATACCCTCACTGGTTCAGAAACGTATATTTTTACCGCCGGACAAGGAATGATTACCGTAAATGATATTACCCAAAAAGTGGAGCCAGGAGTGGTAGTGTTTGTTCCAGAAAATGCACGACAATCTGTTGAAAATCAAGGAGATACGAATCTTTGCTTCTATTGTATGGTTGCACCGGCTTGGACCGAAGAAAGCGAGGAGGTTTCGTCATAGGGGCGTTTTACGTAAGGGCATTTTGCAAAACGCCCTTACGTAAAACGCCCCTATGACGAGATCTCCTCGCTTTCTTCGGTCCAAGCCGGTGCAACCATACAATAGAAGCAAAGATTCGTATCTCCTTGATTTTCAACAGATTGTCGTGC
>CALKJE010000078.1 GCA_937995675.1 uncultured Saprospiraceae bacterium | reverse complement strand
GTTGAAGCTCGAAAGCGTTTTAGACGACTGCGCGGCGACGATGTCCAATAATTTGGATATATATTGTCGAAGGTACTAAGTTTCTTTGAACCTTTATCCAGTCTTGTGCTTTAGAATTATTTCGATTTAAAAAGCTTTGTTCTTTTTTTGCATTTGCTTTTGAAATTGTTTTTGCATTTGAAAAATAAGCATTTGGCGTCTCTCAGAAATCGCCATTCCTTTACTCAAAACTTACTTACTGTGATTTTATACAATGTAACCATCAAAATAGACAAAGTTGTAGCGGAAGAATGGCTGACCTGGATGAAAAGGGTACATATCCCTGATGTGATGAAAACAGGATACTTTGTCAAGTACCAAATATGTGAAATTCTCCACGATGATGAGGATGGTGGAATAAATTATTCTTTTCAGTATTTTTCTAAAAATATGGAAGACTTTCAGGCCTATCAACGTGATCACGCCAAAGCACTTCAAAAAGATGTAGCTACTCGATATCCTAATAAATATATTGCCTTCCGAACGTTGATGAAAGTTCTAGATTGAAAAATATCAGCGCGATCCTCCTGCTTTTTTTAGCGAATTCTATTTCTGGAATGGCGCAAGGCATTAGTATGATAGCCATTCCTTGGTACTTTGCGCAGCAGGAAAAAATGGCCTCTTTTGCGTTTGTATATATGCTCACCAACTTGATTAGTTTATTTTGGATTCCTTATAGCGGAACGATGGTAGATCGTTATGATCGGCGTAAAATTTTTCTTTTTCTAACCACTATTTGCGGTACTATTATTTTTTCGATTGGAATGTTGGGGATGGAATGGGGGACGCTTCCTTGGCAATTTGTTGCGGCAGTGTTCATGCTGACTTTTTTAAATTATGCGGTTCATTATCCCAATCTATATGCTTTTGTTCAAGAGATAATAGAACCAGAATATTATGGAAAGATCACTTCTTATTTAGAAATTCAAGGGCAACTGACTTCCATTCTTGCGGGAGCAGGTGCTGCGTTATTATTAGAAGGTACAACGGCTGGTAGAACCCAGTTTTTTGGAATGACTTGGGAGTGGCCATTTACGATTACTGCGTGGGAAATTCATGAAATATTTTTATTAGATGCGAGTACTTACTTCGTTAGTTTTCTAATCATCTGGTTTATTCGGTACGAGGCGTTAAAGCCCCGGAAGCAGGAAAGGAATACTGTTTGGGACGAACTTAAAACTGGGTATAATTATTTACGAGGGAATCCCTACCTTTTTTTATTTGGAGTAGCTTCTTATTCTGTATTTGTAGCAGTATTGTTGCAGGCGTTTTTTCTGGGAGCATTATACGCCAATGAACATTTGCAAGCTGGGGCGAATGTTTATGCTACTTCCGAGATGTTTTATGCGAGTGGTGCAGTTTTCGCCGGACTGGCTATCCGTAAGATTTTTAAAAGTTTTAGTCCACCGGTAGGCATTATTATAATGACTTTTATTACAGCGCTCTTATTTATGACTTTAGGAATTGGAAAGAGTGTTTGGTTATTTTTTCTAATGTTGTTAGTCCTTGGAATCACGAATGCTGGGATTCGAATTTTACGAACGACCTATTTATTTTCGACGATCCCTAATCAGGTTTTTGGGCGAGCGATCAGTATTTTTAATCTCAGTAATATTCTATTTAGAATATTCTTTCTAGCCATCTTTTCTATCCCATTTTTTCAAACTGAAATAGGCGTGAAATATCCTTTTTATATGCTGAGTGGGTTCCTATTAATTGCAGGAATTGTTTTGGTGAAATATAAAGGTCGATTTCCAAAGACGTAAGATTGCTCCATTCTTCATCATCTTTCGGTAAAACCCCTTCTTGAAATTCTTTTATTTGTCCATTTTAGCGTAATTTCGCTAAAGTTTTATAGAACCTAAAATGACCTTTGCCGTATACCAATAAAATTAAATACCAATTATGAATTTCGAACTGACAGAAGAACAACTGGCCGTACAAGAAGCGGCACGAGAATTTGCACAAAAACAGTGTAAGCCTGGCGTTATTGAGCGTGATTCCAAAATGGAATATCCGACCGAACAAATCAAAATGATGTCTGAGCTTGGCTTTATGGGCATGATGGTAGACCCTAAATATGGCGGTGGCGGAATGGATACGATGTCGTATGTTTTAGCACTGGAAGAAATTTCTAAAGTCGATAATTCATGTTCTGTGATTATGTCTGTTAATAATTCTCTCGTTTGTTGGGGATTAGAAAAACATGGTAGCGAAGAGCAAAAGCAAAAATATTTGACTAAACTTTGTACTGGCGAATATATCGGTGCCTTCTGTCTTTCTGAGCCAGAAGCAGGTAGTGATGCAACCAGCCAACGAACTACCGCCATTGATATGGGAGACCATTATTTATTAAATGGAACCAAGAACTGGATCACCAACGGTGGCACTTCTCGGATACATTTAGTGGTAGCACAAAGTGATGTCGAAAAAGGACACCGAGGAATCAATGTATTTATCGTAGATACACAGTGGGATGGTGTAAACATTGGTGCAAAAGAAGATAAATTGGGTATTCGTTCTTCCGATACGCATACCATCATGTATACAGATGTAAAGGTGCCTAAAGAGAATCGTTTAGGAGAAGATGGTTTTGGATTTAAATTCGCAATGAAAGTACTCAGCGGAGGTCGAATCGGAATTGCTGCGCAAGCTTTAGGAATAGCAGGAGGTGCTTACGAATTGGCAGCGGCTTACGCTAATGAACGCGAAGCTTTCGGCAAACCAATCGCTCAACATCAAGCAATTGCTTTTAAGCTAGCAGATATGGCAACAGATATTGAAGCCGCTAAAATGTTGGTTTATCGATCTGCTTGGCTCAAAGATCAACACCGCGACTTTACTATGGCTAGCTCTATGGCAAAAGTTTTCGCTTCAGAAGTAGCGATGAAACATACCGTAGAGGCTGTACAAATACATGGAGGTTATGGTTTTGTAAAAGAATACCACGTTGAACGATTAATGCGGGACGCTAAGATTACACAGATCTACGAAGGGACTTCCGAAATCCAGCGAATCGTCATCTCTCGAGAAATTATTAAAAACAAAAACTTATACGTATCCGTCGCTAATGGAAGCATGGAACACGCATAAATGAAAGTATTCAATTAAGAGTGTCTTTTAGCCGCCCGCGCCTATAATCCTAAAGGATAGCCAGCGCGCAGACACACTTTAGGAGAGATCTTCCGCATAAACAA
>CALKJE010000077.1 GCA_937995675.1 uncultured Saprospiraceae bacterium | reverse complement strand
GGTTGTGATAGCTTGGTGATAACCGAGACGATTTTATCAGATATTAATCTTTGTTCAGTAGAGGCAGAATTAATGACGATGCCGATTAGTTGTGGAGATGCAGAAGGAGATATCAGTGTGACAGTGGAGATAGGAACAGGGCCGTTTATGGTAACTTGGGAATCAGGTGCCACCGGACCTTTAGGATCATTAGAAATAATTGATCGTGGAGATATGGAAATGATTAGTGGATTAGCACCGGGATCTTACACAATCACGGTGGTATCTGCCAATGGATTAGAGTGGACGGAAGTAATTTTATTGGAAGAAGAAGAAAGCTTTTTTGTGGCAGTCGCTCCTGTTCAAGGACCCAACGGTTTTGCGTTGACTTGTTCAGATTCTGAAGACGGAAATATGCAAACGGAAATTACAGGTACTCCTATTTTACCATTAACCTATCAATGGTCCAATGGTCAAACAGGAGAAATGTTGATGGATGTCGCTGCTGGTTTTTATACGGTAACCGTAACGGATGCTCGTGGATGTACGGCGACTGGTTCTGCAGAAATTACAGGACCTCCTTCCATTGAATTAGTTTTGATTGCGACCGATTTGACTTGTTTTGGCGAAGACGATGGAGTAGTGGTCGTAGATACAGTCGTTGGAGGATTGGCGCCTTACACGTATACTTTTACGGATCAGGTTGCTGGTCAAAATCCGGCTTGGTTTAATCTAGCTGCTGGCAATTATACAGTGACGGTGACGGATCAAAATGGATGTAGTGGAAATCAATCAACCATGATTAATTCGCCTAATGAAGTGATCGCAGATTTAGGTCCGGACCGGGAGATTGCTTTAGGAAGTTCAACCATGATTAATCTAGCGTCCAATGTATTTGGTAATGGTTTAGATACGATAATTTGGCGTGGTGCAAATTTAGATAGTTGTATGAATTGTACGGAGCATGAAATAATGCCCTTGTTTTCAAGTATCTATGAAGTTACGGTGATTGATACCGCGGGTTGTATTGGAAAGGATGAAATCAATATTCAAGTTATTAAAGATCGAGCGGTTTATATTCCAAATGTATTCTCTCCAAATGGAGATGGAAATAATGATCGCTTTTTTATCAGTACGAGTGAAGAAGCGGTAGAAGTTTTAGAATTGAATATCTATAATCGATGGGGCGCACTTATTTTTTCTAATCTAGGCTTTGTTCCCAACGATCCTAATTTAGGATGGGATGGTGCATTCAAAGGACAATCTGTCAATTCAGGTGTTTTCGTTTATTATGCTAGAATACGATTTTTAGATGGAGAGGTAAAAATGTATAGTGGAGATGTGACGGTGATGAAATAGGAATAGTTAGGCTGTTAGGGAATGGGAGTATTCTAATTCACATTCTAGGGACTGTTCTAATTTTAGGCTTTGAGGTTGAGATTTTTTTTCAAAATCAAAATCAACCGCAAAATCAAAATCAATTTTCTCTTTAACGTAAAAACACTTTATCAGAGGGATTTTGAACTTAAATTAATCTATGTTTGTCTTGGAAGTATTAAAGTACAAAAAAGATTGAAATGAGAGAAGATGAATTTAAATCATCCAGACTGGAGATTAAGAGTCGTTAGTTATGAATGTTTAGATACATGGGGTAAAGAGGGTAAACTAGAAATGGACAAACTACCTGATTTGACTATAAGGGATAAGCTTAGAAAAAAGATTTACAGAAATTTTGAAGTTAAGTTATTAGCTCCTTAAGGTAAAAGTCTCCTAAGGAAGGACCCTGTCTCTAAATTTGCTTTTGCTTTTGCTTTTGCAGTTGCTCTTGAAATTCTTTTTCTCAACTCAATTAAAATCCTGTTAAAGCCTTCTTCGTTGTTGCATTCACAATTTAAGTTTCAGAACTTAGTAGTTCCTAAACCTCAAGCTATGAAATTTAAAACCCTAATCTACCTTTTCTTATTGGTTTGTTTTGTTGGTAAACCAAAAATCAGTCATGGTCAAATTGACATTTTTATAGATTTACTTTATGAAGTAAATTTTCTTTTTGGATTTCAAGGCGAGCCTCGCGCTCGTGACACAGATTTTACCCAATATCCTTATGATCTTTATGATGATGGTCGCTACCGTCCAATAGGAGAGGAAGGTCGAATAATTAATACCAAGGCTCAAATTCTTCTTCAAAGTAACGAGCGGAATATCATGGGCGGCTTTGGACAAATTCAGTTTTCTCCTATTTCAACGGTTACCATAGACGTAAATCATCGACAACTTTTTGATGGCAATAATATTAGAGAATCCAATAAGATAGCCATTTCTAATTTTACTTTTCAATATAATAGAATACGGGGTCGCCGTTTTAATCTTTGGTGGGATGTTGGTGCCACGCGTTATGAAGAACAAGATATATCAGATTGGGGATTCAGTGCTGGACTGGGATTCTCTTGGTTTTTTAAACAACCACTTAGTTTACATACAGGATATCGATATCACCAATTTGTGGAATTTGGAGATGGACTTTCTACGCTTGATTTAAAATTACAATTGCACATTAAAAGATATTTTATTTCTGTAGGATACCAAAATTTAGGAGATCGAGTTTCCGCCAACACTTGGTTGATGGGGGGCGGTGTTTATTTTTGATCATCTTTTTACCATGTCCTAAAATATATTGGATTAATTTATGTTATTGAAGTTGTTTAAAAATGAAGCACAATGGTTACGAACAAATCATTGATTATCAATACCGGCAGGCAGGCATTTATTCTCACCTTTTGTGAACATTCTTAAACAACTTCATTATTCTGATAGTGAAATATGTTAGGTCTTAGTATAAACCTGCTTATTTTAACTAACTTTGTAAGGCAACGCAACATAATAGCTTTTCGGTTGTCATTAATGTTGAGTGAATTTCATTACTGAAATAATAAAAAAGTGAAATCAAGTTATTTTTTTCTCTTGCTCTGTCTCTTGCTGCCAATTTTTAGTGTAGCACAAATACAAGATACGACAAGTACTAAACCAAAGAAAACAAAGAAACAAAGTCTGTTATCCCTCATGGAATATACGGAAGTGATTCCTGTTACCATTGAGGGAGATATTACCAATCTTTTGACAGATAAATTCAACCGAGAAGCACGAACTGGTTCTTTTAGTTTTGCGGATAGTCTTGGAAAAAAAGTCACCCTTCCAGTTCGTTTTGAAACTAGAGGTAAAACTCGACTGATTCGTTGTGATATACCTCCGGTAATGATTTATTTTGACAAACCTGCCTTGAAGGATCAACGAATCAAAGATTATCCAAAGCTCAAAGTAGTCCTGCCTTGTTTTGAGAATAGTACTGCGGAAGATTATATTTATAGAGAGTTATTGATTTACAAATTATACGCGTTGGTTTCCGATTTTCATTTTAGAGTTCAAGCTACTGAATTGGTTTGTTTGGATTCAATTACGCAAGATACCACACATATTCTTCCTGCCTTTTTTATTGAAAGTGATAAAGAATTTAGAAAAAGAACCGATACCGAAGAACTAAGCCAATACAACGTCGCTTGGTCTGATCTTGATCCTGAACAAGCACAGATTACCGCGATTTTTCAATATATGATTAGCAATACAGATTGGAAAATAGATCATAAACACAACCTAAAGTACTTTAGAAAAGACACCATCTCTCCCTTGGTACTAGTACCGTATGATTTTGATTTTAGTGGATTTGTGAATGCAGATTACGCAAAACCTAATCCGGACTATGGACAACAATCAGTTCGTCAGCGAATCTATATAGGGAAAAGAAATAAATTTTTAAAGAATACGATCCAACGCTTCTTAAGCCAAGAGGCAGCTATTTTTAAAATGGTAGCAGAAGATCCTCATTTGTCTGCTGCTAGTAAAGCCGACCTAACATCCTTCCTAAAACCATTTTTTGATTGCTTAAAAAGTAAAAGAGCGAAAAGAAAAGCCTTTCCTAAGAAATGACAAGTTGTAATCGCTTCATACTTGTTCTTGGAATACTGACTATCAAGTGTTTAATAAACCCCTATTTTTCAGAATCTTTCTTTTTATAAAAATAAGAGGGGACACTCCGCATTGCGTATCACGGGATTTTCTATCTAAAAAAAATATAAAATGGAGATCTCTAATTTCGACAACCAGATGGACTTTCAGTAATTATCAGAAATGAACCTATAGAGGACTGATCTTTAATCAATATCGTTATTCAACGCTTCAACGCTTCAACGCTTCAACGATTCAACAAGCGAAGCGCTTCAACATTTCAACGCGCGCAGCGCCTCTAATACTCCTGATTAATCCGAGCCTTCAACTTTTTCTTATAATCCTCAATTACCCAGTCTCGGAAATTTTTAGTGCTTTTGCAAATACAATAACAGTAGCGACGCACTCGATCTGAAATATCTTCGTGTAGTGCTTTGGTGAGTTTAAGCGCTTCTGGAAAAGTCTCTGCATTTTCGACAATGATCCCCACGTGCTGCTCAAGTGAGCGATCTAAGATTTCTGCTGAACGCAAGCCTTCCGCCATTACTTTTTTATTCTCTCCTTCAATATCAAAATCTACCTGTTCAGATTTTTTAAATAATACCCGAATCTCTTCTGGCATATTATATTTGAAATTTCTTTCAATATCTTGATCAGAGATAATATTGTCTAGGAAGTAATTTGGATTACGGAAAATCTTTAACCAATCCAACTCTGCATCCCAAAGTCCAAAGCGGGCAGCATTATTACCCAAATCAATTACTTGGAAGGTAGACTTGTCAGGAATTACCCGCGAACCACGACCAATCATTTGAAAATATAAACTTAATGACCGAGTCGCTCGATTTAAGATGATCGTTCGAATCGTCGGCTCATCAAAACCAGTGGTTAAAATCCCTACCGAAGTCAAAATGGCATTTGGTGTTTTCTTAAACCAAGCCAGAATATCCTTACGCTGTTGTTTAGAGTAGGTATTGTCAAGATGGCGAACATCGTAGCCTGCCGCTTGGAAAGTTTCGTAGACGTGACGGGAAGTATTGATACCCGCATTAAAAATCAAAGTCTTTGTATTCAGCGCCTGCTGTCGGTAAGCATAAAGCAACTTACTTTGCATCGCAGCATTAGAATAAAGCTCCTCAGAAGATTTAATGGTATAATCTCCGTTGATCCCTGTTTTTAGAGAACCCAATCGAACATCAAAGCTGTAAGTAGTAGCCTTGGCCAAGAATCCACTTTCGATCAGCGAAGGAATAGATTTTCCAAGAATCAATTCATCGTAAGAATCCTTCATTGGAAGTTTGGCGTTGCTACTAAGTGGAGTAGCGGTTACACCGAGGATAAAACATTTATTAAAAAACTTAAAAAGCTTTCGGAAAGAATTGATATGCGCTTCATCAATTACGACAAGATTTACATCTTCCATCGTGAATTTCTCATCGTTCAGACGATTATTTAGCGTTTCTACCATCGCCACAAAACAAGAGTATTGATCTTTGTCTGGTAGCTCCTTAATTTTACTATTGATGATCTTATTCTTAACCCCAAAACTATCCATCATACGGCTGGTCTGACTACAAAGCTCAATACGGTGGGTCAAAATCAATACCTTATTGCCTGTTTGCTCAATATATCTTCTAGCGATCTCAGAGAAAACAACGGTCTTACCTCCACCCGTAGGCAATTGGTAAAGCAAATTATGGTCTTTAGGACAATTGGCAAATCGTTCGAAGATTAGATTTAAATCTTCTTTCTGATAATCATAGAGTTCCTTTCTAGTTTCACTTTTCGGCGTAATATCTTGCTGCATCCCGTTGGGTTATTCTTATGAACGTTGGAGAAAAAAATCTCACAAAGATAGCACTATTTAAGAGTTCATGGAGGGCAAATTTGACTTTTTTCTAATTTAAATGAAAAGATTACCTTTATTATGCATTTTTTTGGCTGATTATCAGGGTTTTAGTTAGAAAATACGGTCATAAAAATCTGTTGATAAACTTGATTGGGATACCTTGTTTTAGAATTTTACTAATTACTAGCGAGTTAGCATGATGATTCCTTGCGTTCGCCAGAAGCAATGAAAAATCTACCAGATTAAAACCCAATCATAATTTTAATTCCGCACAACCTGTAACAAAAAATAACCTTCAATCGTCAATGTGGCAGAATGGAAATGGAAATCTACAAAAAGCGAGTATTACCCCTTAAAAACCAACTTTATCGGTTGGCCCTACGAATCGTGGGACGGGAAGACCGAGCGAAAGATGTAGTCCAAGAAGTCTTGATTAAGGTTTGGGAAAAGCGAACAGAATTGGGAGGTGTAAATAATTTAGAAGGATACTGTGCACGGATGACTCGGAATTTGGCCATTGACAAAACCAGAAGTCGCCACCATCAATCTACTACTGCACTCTTACAAGTCCAGCATTTTGCTGCACCAACGCCGACGCCTTACGAAGCAACGGCGGAGAACGACACTTTTCAATTGATAAAAGGCATCGTTAAAAAGCTTCCAAAGGCACAACGCGAGATTTTCGAACTAAGAGATTTTGATGGATTAACCTATAAAGAAATTGTAGAAGAAACCGGCCAGTCGATGAGTCAAGTAAAAGTGTACTTGTCGAGGGCGCGATATAAAATAAAAATGGAATTAATAGCTGCTTATGACAACCATAGATAAATTACTAGAAAAATACTGGGCAGGAGAAACGACGCTCTCCGAAGAGACGGAACTACGCACTTATTTTTCTGGATCAGAGATCGCGGAATCGCATCTCCCTTTCGTTGAGGCTTTTGCTTACCAAAACGAAATTGCTACCGCTGTCTTGCCAGACGATTTTGAAGCAGAGATTTTAAAAGAAATTTCTAATCAAGAAAAGACGGCAGTCATCAAACCTATAAACGGTTATCAGAAATTAATGGCCATCGCCGCCGCCATTTTGTTTTTGCTGACCGCTGGTTTCTTTTTATTAAAAACACCAACATCTTCTAACGAATTGGTAGATATACCACATTTGATTATTAATGGTAAGGTCTATTATCCATCCAGCGAAGAAGAAGCCTATGAATTGACGAAGCAAGCTTTATTACTCGTCTCTTCTAAAATGAATAAAGAATCTAAAGCATCATTAAAATCATTAAAAGAATTAAAAAATATTCACCCTACTAGTTGGGGAAAATAACGTAAAATTTAAGTCATGAAAAAATTAATTATTTTTTGTTCACTCTTTTGCTTTTTGACTAGTTCAATCAGCGCTCAGAATGACGCCATCAATCGCTACTTTATGGAACAAGTAGAAAATGAAATTTTTAGCTCGGTCTATGTCAGCCCTAAATTGATCGAAATCGTCTCAGAAGTTGATTTGCGGGCACTAGATGAAGGATTGGATTTGGATGATGGAGAATTTCAAGGCAATGAGGCAGCGATGATTGAAGAGATTTTAAAACAGCTAAAAGGATTAATGGTCCTAAGAACGGATATAGAACCAATGAAGCATTACAAAGAAGTTTTAGCAAAATTTTCTAACCATAGCGCCAATTTTGATTTATTACTTTCGGTACGAGATGAAGGAAATAATGTGAAAATTTGGACAGAGACCTCCAGCACTAATACGATCAAAGAACTATTATTATTGGTCGGTGGAGAAGACGAAATGATTATGCTCAGTCTTACTGGAAATATTGATCTGAAAAAGATATCTAGGTTAGCTGGTAACGTTGATATTGATGGAATACAATATTTAGAAAACCTAGATAAAACAGAACAATGAAAAAGCTAATCTACTCCCTTATCCTAATATTTTGTTCTATCACTATCGCTCAAGCTGGAGGTGATCCGATCAAAAAATTCTATAGAAAATACAAGAAAAGAGACCAAGTACGTAATATCGCTTTACCGGGCGTATTGACTCAGACATGTGTGGTGATAGCCAATATTTTTGTCCGTGACAAAGAGACAAAAGCGGTATTAAAACTTGCCAGAAAAGCGAAAGGTATCCGAGTACTCGTAGATGAAGGTCACCAGGTACCAAAATCTGCTGGAAAAGCATTGATCAGAGACCTCCGACAAAAAAATAATATGGAGCAACTGGTGACTGTTAGAGCGGACGGAAATTATACCGTGATCATGGGACAGATTAAAGGAAAGAAGATCAAGAAAATTGTAGTGCTGAATTTTTCAGAAGATGAATTTGCGATGGTTGCCGTTAAGAGCCGCATAAAAGTGAAAGACATCAATAAAATGATTAAAGTATTTCAGCGAAAAAAACGGAAAGAAGAGCGAAAGCAAAAGAAGGCTGAGGAAAAACAAAAAGAACCGATGGCGTAAAGACAAGGCATGCCTTGTCTCTACGCCATCACCCGCCATACATTCAACGTTTCAAAAACCTAATAAGGTCGTCTCGCCTTTTTCTCCTTAATTAATTGTCTTTTAGTTCTTTGGAAAGCATCGTTAAAAGCTTTCATTCGATCTTCGTCGCTATCGCTGATAACAACGTCATTTCCAGGAATGTGTACACGGATTTTACAGGATACTTCGTTCGCACTGTTTCCATCACCAGCTTTGAAATAAATCTCTGTTTGTGTGATTCTATGTTCCAAGTCACCGAGACCATTCATGGTTTCTTCGATATGTTTTTTCTGAGCGTCGGTAAGTGTAAATTGAGATTCAATGAGTACTTTCATAAGGTATGCTATTTTTTATTTATTTAAATTAAAGTCTTTATTTAATAGAAGGTTTGGAAGCTTAATTTGTTTAGTTTGAGTTATCATTTTTAGGTAATAATTTTTAGAAACATCTTTGCTCCTACCTAAGTTATTTCAGTAATGTAGTCAAAATAAGAAGCATCTCCAAAAAAGGACTTTAGAACTTGAAAAACTTACCAATTCTTTCTTCGAAGTTGTTTATCTTTGCGAAAAAAAAAGATGACTTACGAAATCCTAAAAATAGCAGACAACGACGGAATCTTAACCGTTACCATTACCCGTGAAAAAGCATTGAATGCCCTTAATCGTCAAACTTTCGATGAATTAGAGCATTTTTTTAATAATGCCTTGACCGATTATCCTCAGATGACGGGAATCATTCTAACCGGAGCAGGACCAAAATCTTTCGCTGCCGGAGCAGATATCTCTGAATTTCTAACCCTAGGAAAAGACGGTGCCGCAAAAATGTCCCGCCGAGGTCAAGTAATTTTCGATAAGATAGAATACTTTCCAAAGCCCGTAATTGCTGCAGTAAACGGTTTTGCACTCGGTGGCGGTTGTGAATTAGCGATGGCCTGTCATATGCGAATCGCTAGTGAAAATGCTCGATTTGGACAACCAGAAGTAAACCTCGGAATTTTACCTGGTTATGGAGGTACACAGCGATTGACGCAGTTAGTTGGAAAAGGTAAAGCCATGGAATTATTGCTAACTGCTGATATGGTCAAAGCACCCGAAGCACTCGCTTTAGGATTGGTAAACCACGTCGTTCCAGCCGAAGAATTACTTGCCAAAGCCACTGGAATCCTTAAAAAAATCGCCACCAAAGGACCATTAGCTGTCGCCCGTTCTATTCAATGTGTCAATGCCAATTTTGACGAAACAAAAAATGGCTACGACGAAGAAGTAAAGGCATTCGGAGAAATCTCTAATACCCAAGATTTTATCGAAGGAGCGACTGCTTTTTTAGAAAAGCGCGCGCCTAATTTTACTGGGAAGTAATTTAGACACAACCTTTTCCTAAAATAGTACGTTGAAGAATAAAGCCTAAAAATTATCACTTGAGAGTGCTAGTTTAAATGTAGGAACAAGGCAATGCCTTGTTCCTACATTTAAACAAATCAACGATTAAACGATTAAACACCTCAATAAATCAACGATTCAACAAATCAACAATAAATGATTAAACTCACCGTAATAGATCGCGAAGATCAACCCCACGAATTGGAAGCACCAACGGACATGAACATGAACCTCATGGAAGTCTGTAAGGCCTACGAACTCCCCGTCGAAGGGACTTGCGGAGGAATGGCGCTTTGCTCTACCTGCCACGTATATGTCCAGTCTGATCACGAACTTCCCGAAGCAAAAGATGCGGAAGAAGATATGCTAGATCAAGCCTTT
This sequence comes from uncultured Saprospiraceae bacterium, assembly GCA_937995675.1. Lineage (GTDB taxonomy): Bacteria > Bacteroidota > Bacteroidia > Chitinophagales > Saprospiraceae > JALZUU01. The sequence goes on along the minus strand of CALKJE010000077.1, from coordinate 1,152 downwards.
TTTGTAGACGATAATAGCCGCTTGGGTTGTCAGTTGCAGATGACGGAGGAGTTGGATGGATTGGTGGTAAGGTTGGCGCCGACGGCGGATTGAGGCGCTGGGGGCGTTGAATCACTTTGTTTGTTGAAGCGCTTCGCTTGTTGAAATGTTGAAACGCTTCGCTTGTTGAAATGTTGAGTTGTTGGCAGCGTGCTAGTTTGGACGTCCTTCCCTAGAAATAAAACAATGATGGATTAAAAGAATAATAAAAGTATTGATTTTATCTTCGAAGAACTAATTCATCTACTATTGTAAAATCCTGTTTCTGCAAATCCCAGTGGTAAAGAAAAATTTTACCTTTTTGGTTCTTGATATGATGGCTATTCTCTTTTAATATTATAGAATAAGTCATAGCTGCCGGTTTAATTTTCATATAAATTGGAATAGTGACATGCGTCCTCTCTTTTTTTTCATATAACTTAACCATTATCATATCTAATACTATTTTTCGATTAAGAATTTTTTGATCTAAATTATATTGAGAGGTAAATAAGGATTGAGTCTTAGAAAATAAACTTGGTCTTTTCGTGTAGTGAATAATTGTCACCTTACCTATCTCACTTCCATCTTCGTTTAAGATCTCCAGCTTTAATTTTTCTTCTTTGTTTGGCTTTGATTCAATTCGATAGACCTTTCGATGACTAAAATTTGTCGTATTAGAAACTATTTTAATAAAATCCTTTCCTTGATAAAAATATTTACCCATAATACCTTTTAAGACATAATCACCTGGAGAATAATCTCTGTATTCTACTTGTCCATTTTTACGAAAGATTTAATTAGCATTAGGATTGTTTTTTTGAATATAAATGTTGTTGTAATAGAAATTTAAATTTTCTTCAGAATTGAAATTTTGTGGAAAGATTACCGTACTAGTAGGGGATGGGGCTATTTTAACAATTTTCTCTTGAGCTGACAAACCTGTATGGAGGAGGAAGAATTCAATTAGGAAAAACAGAGAATATAATTTTTTCATTATCATAATTTTTTCAATAGAATTTATCGCAGCCTACTACTTTAACCATCCGAAGCCCAAAAACGAAAATATCTTAAAGGAAATTCGATTCAACGATTCAACGATTCAACGATTCAACGATTCAACGATTCAACGAT
>CALKJE010000076.1 GCA_937995675.1 uncultured Saprospiraceae bacterium | reverse complement strand
GAGTTGGTACTCCATCATTTTTTCGAAAGGGAGGAGAAAATCTTTTGTGTCGCAGTGTTCAAAATCAGCTTTCTTTAATAGGTTTAGAACGGTATAAACCGACTCAATCGTACTAAGACAAAGGGCATCTGGCTGCTGCTTAAAAATAAATTTCGATTTAATTTTATTATCAAAACTGACTCTTTTTAGCTTTTGTAAATTCTTGCTCAGCTTAAGCATTTTGCGGGCGCAGGGCCAGGTGCCATCGAGTATAAAAAGATAGGGAGGATTGCCCATAAAGGCATTTATTTCTGAAGGTTCTCTTAGGGATAAGTTGAAGCTATTTTTTCCTGGATACAATAAAAAACAATCTTTTTGTGTATTTAGTATTTCATTGACTCGTTTATGATGGGTAAAATCAATGCCTACTATAATTTCTGAATTTTCAAGTTGAAGTTTGGTCATATGTCCCGTTCCGTTTTTTTGTCTTTTGTACTCTTTCGGGTGCATCAGAATGATAAAACGGGTTTTTGTTTGGACCGTACTAAGATATTTACAGATGCAGGAACCGGAAGGTCGCATGCATTTGTAACAGTTGATTCTTGTATTATTTGTTTTTGTTGGCAAAGTTGGTATTTGTTTTTTATTTTATTTTTCAACAATAAATTTGACAATATTGATTTCAGAAATATCATCTAATAATATGATTGGAATATTAACCAAATTAATTGAGTAAGTATAAACCATCTTACCCTCTTTTGCTCCTATCCATAGTTTCACATCACTATCCGATACATATGTATTTTGAAGATTATTTCCTGTAATATCTCCTAAAATAAGTTGATAATAAGTGACCTTACTTTTATTTGTTATTTTTTTTTCTTGTATTCTATTTTCACTAACAAACTCAATATGATAACTTTGATAACCATAACCATATGCATATCCATAACTAAAATTCTGTGATGGTTCATAATCTATTCCATAACTTGATACGCCTCTTTTTATTAAGATTTGTTTTTCATTGTTAAGTAATACTGATTTAGATTTAATTGTAAAATTTGTGCTTATACCTCCTAGTTTTTGAGAGATAGTTTGTGCGTTTAAAGAGACTGACAAAAGAGTGAATAATATTATGGTTAATTTATTCCTCCTGTTGAATTGAATTGTTTTCATGCTTTATTTTTTTTTGTTATAAAATTAGCTTTCGCCGGATATGAATGTTTTAGTTTTTGTTTTTTTATTCTTGCTGCCAACTTTTTTATAGTTTCTATCAACAACCGTTTCACCATTTCTTCCTCAACACCACTGACCATTCTTCATGATCGACTTTTTAAGTTTTATTTTAGGTAGAGAGCTTCAGAGAGAGACAAAGAGAGACAAAGAGAGACAATTCGTGAATTGTCTTTACGGTGCCGTGCAAGGCAAGGGGAACCATTGGTTTATGATTCGATGCGATGATCGTCCCCTACGCCTTCAACCCACCATCCACCGACAACGCTACTCCATTCAGATAACTCGCTTCTTTACTGGACAACCAGCAGATCGTCTTGGCAACTTCAATGGCTTTACCAAACCGCTTCATTGGAACGGCCATTTCCATCATTTTATAAACTTTAGGATCGTCTTCTATACCACTCATTCCCATGTCTGTTTCGATAATCGAGGGACAGACGGCGTTGATTCGGATATTGAACTTTCCGTATTCGTAGGCGGCTGTTTTGGTCATTCCGACGACGGCGTGTTTGGAGGCAGCGTAGGCACCCATCCGGGGAGCGGCTCCGATACCTGCGGCAGAGGCGGTATTAATGATGGAACCAAAACCTTGTCTGCGCATGATTTTGAGCGCAGCACGCATTCCGTAAAAAACACCGGTTTGGTTGACGGCGATTACTTTATGCCAGTCATCATCTGAGATGGATTCGAAAAAAGAAAAGTCGTTGGCGATACCTGCATTGTTGATCAGGTGATCTAAGCGTTGATAGGTATTCATACACAACTCGAAAAGCGCTTCGAAAGAGGCTAGGTTGGAAACATCGGTGGCATGAAAAGTAGCGGTGACTCCTTGAGCTACTAGTTTTTCCGCGAGGGCTTGGCCTGCTGCTTCATTGAGATCAGCTAGGATGAGGATGGCACCTTGGGCTGCGAATTCTTCTGCGGTGGCTTTTCCGATTCCGGCGGAAGCTCCGGTGATGATGGCTACTTGGTCTTTGAATTTCATTTTTGAGGGTGTTTAATTGTTTAATTGTTTATTTGTTTAATCGTTTATTTGTTTAATCGTTTAATCTGCCTTCGGCAGATAAATCGTTTAATTGGCTTTACGGTGTTGTGATTGAAATTGTTTTTGTATAAAACAAAAAATGCACGAAATGGTTATTTCGTGCATTTTTTTAATTGATAATAAATATCAATGAGGCTTTTTATTCAACAGTGATGGTTACGCGGTTGTTGATGGCGATACCTTCGGCAGTTTCGTTGTCTGCTTGTGGGTCTTGAGGACCTACTGGATTTCTAACTACTTGCTTAGAGCTGAATACTTTTCCTTTTTTGTAAGAGCGAATAATTCTACGAACTCTTTCTACTCTTTTTTCAGCGATTTTCATTTTATCTTCTGAGCTTCCTTGGTTATCGGTATAACCGTTTACAGTAACGATAGCGTCAGGATTGGTAGCTAAGTAAGATTCAAGGTATTTGATGATTTCCATCAATTTTTCATCATCAGAAGAAAAATCAACTTGCTCAGGTTCGAAATAAATCGTTTTAGATTCATCGAAGTTTAGTGTTGAACCAACTGCTGAGGTAACTTCGCTATTAGTAAAATCAAAATCAACAGCGTTGTATAATTTTTTGTCGATAAAACCAGGCTTTGGCTTTTCGATTCCAGCGGTGGTAATCTGATCAGCGTTTGCGCCATTTTCAACTAAAACAGCCTTCACTGCTTCTGCACGAGCGATTCCTAAGTTACCGAATTCTGTTTTGTTCACTTCACCACTACCGTATATTCCAGTTAGGGCGAGCATTTTATCTGCATTTGCACCTAGATAGGTTCCAGTCTTTTTAAATACTTTTTCTTTTGCATCAGGCGTGATGGTAATCGCAGCAGCACTTTTTTGAAATCCGAAGTTTCCAGTAGAAATTGCTTTAAAATCTCCATCGATTACGCTAAGGTTGCTGGTAGTGGCAGCTCCAGCCGCAGCGGTTGCTGGACAAAAGAAACGGGACGATAAAAAATAAGAGCCTCCTAAGATCCAGAGGGCTGACAATAGAATTAACGCAGGAGTCATTGGTCTCATCGTAAATGTTTGTTTTTAAGATTCATACCTAGAATCGGCTAGACAAAAATAGTTGGATACTAAATTTAATAGGAAGCTTTCTCTCAAGTACGATTCCGAATTAGTAAAAATTAATAAAGTTGATGACTTTTCGGGGAAAACTACGTCCTAAAACCATTGGAGTAATTTTTATATTTGGTAAAGGTACAGCTTTTAACGAAAATGGCGAAATTTGTAAAAAAAAAATTCTAAAAAGCCTTTTAAAGACTTCGTAAAAAGTTTTAGAATATTTACTTTTGTTTATTTATGTAATACTAAAGTTAATTTTTTTATAATAAAAGAAAACTTTATATTACCTTCGTATTTATCTGAGGATGAAATATTCCTCAAACCTAAGCGAACATACTATAAAACATTGAGAGAAAACTTAATTCCCTTTAACTGTCAGAAGAGAATCTATCATTCGACTTACACACAATTCTAGGACTTAATTTTTCAGACCCCACATAACTGATTTCTACTTTACTATGCTATATTCTTACTAAATTTACTTTTAGTGACATATAATCATGGCATCCCTGTGTCTTCTATAGACACTTCCCCCTAGACAAAGTCTAGGTTTAATTTGGCAATATTTAATCACATATAACAAACAACTAGACTATGTTATCGAATTCAATCTTACTTGCTGGCTTTTGGAACTGCTGGTTTCCAATTATGCTAGGTATGGGTTTCTCTTGGCTTTTAGGATACTGGATCAAAAATTATATGATGTCCGGACGATATCAGGAATTAGAGACCGAAAACAAGAAAAAAGTATCGGCTTTACAAACTGAGTTAGATACTAACTTAAAGGCCAAAACCAGCCTAGAGACGGACTATAATTCAATGAAAACCAATTTTGCTCAGGTAGAAACGGACCTAAGATTAGCGCGTCAAGCTGCTAGCGAAGTAAAAGAGGTAGAGGTGATCAAAGAAGTGGAAGTGATCAAAGAAGTCGTTGACGAGAAGTCAATTGCGAAATGGCAAAAGAAATACGACGACCAAG
>CALKJE010000075.1 GCA_937995675.1 uncultured Saprospiraceae bacterium | reverse complement strand
CTAGTACCAGTAGGCTTAAGCAAATCTCCACCCCAATTTTGGCCATCAGGGTCTTCTCCATAAACGGCATAAATTAATCGTGGTTTAATAAGCCATTTTTTACCAGCTTGATAGCGAAGTCGAAAAATGAATTCTTTAAAGTTAGCTCCTAAAGGATGAGCCAGTGGTTGATTGTAATGTGTATAACTTGCAGAACTATCCCGATGGGTATATGTATAAGGTCGGGCTGAATTATATTCGACTTGTCCATCTAAGTGATCAATGCCTAGCATATCAATATATTTCATTCCTAATTGAATTCCATATTTATTAGCCCACCATCCACGTCGTTCGACTATTAGTTCGTTAAATTTAAACTCATCAAGTATTAACTGTCCATATAACTGAAACCGACTCAAAAGATTCCACTTAAAATCTAGTCCCACAAATGCATTGTCTGTACTTCCTAAAAGATGTTCCACGCTTCTGTAAAGAATAACTGGATTTAAATATTGCAGCTCAAAGTTGTTGTTGCGATTAAAAACAACCGCTTCAAAAATTCCTATATTGAAGTTATCTGTTAAATTATAACTAAGATGATGCATTGCAGTATACTTTTTAGGAATCATTTCATCACCTTGGTCTCTTGCTCCTTCAGTATTTAACTCTGCAAACAGAGATTGATAGTGAAACTTCCAAACTCTAGCATTTAATTTTAAATAAAAATAATTATTCCCAAAATCAGATAAAAACATAGAACGATAACCATCTCCAATAAAATTACGTCCGTGACCTAACTGTGCATAAACATGCTTTGAAATATTAAATCCAATATATCCTTGAGTCAATAAAAAATCCTGCGCCTCCTCAACATCTACTACCCTACTGTTGTAATCTTTATAAAATCCTGCACCTGGCACAGCTTGATCTTCTGAAATTTGTTGACGAACATAATCCGCAAATCTTGCTTGTGACTCTAAAATACTCGTATGAAAGAATACTTTCCCATCAATACCCCCACGTATAGAAACACCACGCTGATTTAGAAACAAAAAATCATCGTCTTTAGCAGCAAAAGCTTTCCCATTGATAATCGGATTGACTCGTAGATAAAAATTTTCTCGGTCAATCTCCCAAAAGTTAGCAGGAGTTTTATAGAAATGTTTTAGTATAGGCTTCTTACTAATGAAATAATACGGACTTTCTTCAATTCCACCTACAATTTCATTGGTAATGGTATAAAAAGTTTGACTACTATCTGTATATACTTTTCGGGAGATTGTCTTTTGAACATTAGATAAAGGTCCAGTAAAAATTTCGTTATTATCTCGATAAATATAGAACAAATCACGACGATCTTTAATACTAAATACAGCCCTAGTCGTATCTACTTGACGTGCATAATTCACCACATCCTCTCTTAAATGATACTTGAGAGAAGAATGAAAACTAGGCATAATGCCTGTTTTTATCTCAAGCCGATCCATAATATGGTATGCCTCATTACCCAAAGATAGTCCCGTCTTCTGAGCCAATAGATTACCTGATAAGCTGAGAAGACATAAAAGTATTAGTACTCTCATTTAATTAAATTTAAAAAAATCAAACTTTGATGATTTACGTATATAATGAATGGCAATTGAGGATAGCATCTTTTTTCTAAAATTTTAAAATTCATCTAAATTCTATTTTTTGAAAAAAATAGATCTTAAAAAAACTATAAAGAGAGAACAAAGTTACCAAACTTATTCTTAGTATTATTTGTACAGCCTTTGCTATTTCATAATAAATGGAGACCTTTGCATTCTAAATTTTAAAAATTATGACCAAAGAATCTAGAACTAGAAGTATTTTAAAAGCCATTTCTTGGAGAGTAATCGCGAGTGCTACCACTTTCACATTAGCTTATTTGATCTTTAGCGGTAGTCAATGTGATGATGTTCTTGAAAAATCATCCATGGTCGCAATTGCAGAATCACTTATTAAATTGGTTATCTACTACTTTCACGAAAGAGCTTGGCAAATGGCACCACGTGGCAGCGTTAGAAAGATAATTGGGAAAGGTGAGGAAGTTGAATAATAATTTTACATCTTACCATCATTAAACGACATAAAATTTGGAAAATCACATACACCCTATCTTTGACCGATTACTTACTCGGCAGGATCGAGAAAGACGTTTACAACAAAATAGCAAGGTACTCTGGTTAACAGGGCTATCTGGCAGTGGAAAAAGTACCATTGCTGAAGCACTAGAACGTAAATTACACAATAGTGGCTATTTTGCTCAAGTATTGGACGGAGATAATATTCGTTCAGGAATTAACAGTAATCTAGGTTTTTCAATCGAAGATCGACAGGAAAATATTCGCCGAATTGCTGAAATTGGTAAATTATATCTTAATAGCGGGATCATTACTATCAATTCCTTTATCAGTCCTACCGTAGAAATTCGTAATTTTGCAAAACAAACCATTGGCGAAGAAAATTTTATTGAAATTTATATCAACGCACCAATCGAAGTTTGTGAACAAAGAGATGTAAAAGGTCTCTACCAAAAAGCCCGTAAAGGTATTATTAAAGGCTTTACTGGTATCGATTCTCCTTACGAACCTCCAATTAACCCTACTATCGAAATTAGAACTGATCAACTTTCTCTTGAAGAGAGTGTTGACAAAATTTTCAATTATATCAATCCTATTCTAAAATATAGCAAATAATGGATTATCAACTAAATCATCTCAGAGAACTAGAATCTGAGTCTATCTTTATTCTACGGGAAGTTGCAGCTCAGTTTGAGAACCCCGTATTGATGTTTTCCGGTGGAAAAGATTCAATCCTTATGGTTTATCTAGCTCAAAAGGCCTTTTACCCTGGAAAAATCCCTTTCCCTTTACTTCATATTGATACTGGTCATAACTTTGACGAAACCATCGCTTATCGAGATGCACTCGTAGAAAAGACTGGTGCGAGACTTGTCGTAGGTTCTGTACAAGAAGCTATCGATAAAGGAATGGTCGTCGAAGAAAAAGGAGTCAATGCAAGTCGTAACGGACTTCAAACAGTAGCGTTACTAGAAGCACTGGAGAAAGGAAAATATGATGCAGCCCTTGGTGGTGCTCGTCGTGATGAAGAAAAAGCTCGTGCAAAAGAACGTTTCTTCTCTCACCGAGATGAATTTGGTCAGTGGGATCCAAAAAATCAACGTCCCGAACTTTGGAACCTTTTCAATGCTAAGAAGCAGTTTGGTGAGCATTTCCGTGTTTTCCCGATTAGTAACTGGACAGAGTTAGACGTATGGCAGTACCTTGCTATGGAAAAAGTTGAACTTCCTAGTTTATACTATGCACACAAAAGAATGGTATTTGAAAGAGATGGTGTTTTACTAGCAGATTGTGAATACATCCAAAAGAAACCAGGAGAAGTAGTTAAAGAAATGATGGTACGTTGTCGTACCATCGGAGATATGACTTGTACTGGAGTTTGGGCTTCTAATGCGACTACTACAGAAGATATTATCGAAGAAGTTGCTACTACTCGTATGACAGAACGTGGTGGAAGAACAGATGATAAACGAAGTGAAACAGCAATGGAGGATAGAAAGAAGAAGGGGTATTTTTAGGGTATAGATTTTATTATCAAAATTTATCCTAACAACCTACTAAAAAATTATTCTAAAACTATACAGGCCCTATTCGCGGCCTTCAATCTTATAAATCATGGATTATCAATCTTCAGAATTATGCCGTTTTACTACCGCTGGTAGCGTAGATGATGGAAAAAGTACTCTTATTGGTCGTATGTTATATGATTCCAAATCGATCTTTCAAGATCAAATGGAGCAGATCGAAGCAAGTAGCCTTAGACGTGGTGAAAGCGAAGTAAATTTAGCTTTATTAACAGACGGTCTAAAATCAGAACGAGAGCAGGGAATTACGATCGACGTGGCTTACCGTTATTTTGCAACGCCAAAGAGAAAATTTATCATTGCAGATACACCTGGTCATATCCAGTATACGCGTAACATGGTAACGGGTGCGTCAACTGCTAACGTAGCACTTGTACTCGTAGATGCACGTAATGGTGTGGTAGAGCAAACTCGCCGACACGCAATTATCGCTTCTCTTTTACAAATTCCACACCTTGTTGTTTGTATTAACAAAATGGACTTAGTGGATTACAGCGAAGATGCTTATGAAAAAATTAAAGAGGATTTTGAAAAATTTGCCGCTAAATTAGACGTCAAAGATGTTCACTTTATTCCAATTTCTGCACTAAAAGGTGACAACGTTGTACACCGTTCAGAAAGAATGGATTGGTACGATGGTTCTACTTTAATGTACTACTTGGAGAATGTACACATTGCTAGTGATTACAATTTTATCGATCCTAGGTTCCCAGTACAATACGTGGTACGACCTAACACAGACGAACACCACGATTATCGAGGATATGCTGGAAGAATTGCTGGTGGTATCATGAAAAAAGGAGATGAGGTAATGGTTTTACCTTCAGGTTTTACTTCTAAAATTAAGAAGATTGACAGTTTTGATGGAGAGCTTCAAGAAGCGTTTCCTCCAATGTCTGTAACAGTATTATTGGAAGATGAGATTGATATTAGCCGAGGAGATATGATCGTAAGAGTAAATAACCAACCAGAGGTTTCACAAGACATGGATGTTATGATTAGCTGGTTTAATGAGCGACCATTGACTCCACGTGGCAAGTATACCATTATGCACACTACTCAAGAAGCACGTTGTATGGTTAAAGAAATCAAATACAGACTTGATATCAATACGTTACACCGTGATCTGGAAAACAAAGAAATCAAAATGAATGATATCGCACGGATTACGTTGCGAACTACTAAGCCTCTTTTTGTAGATCCTTATCGCAAGAATAGAATTACAGGAAGTGTTATTTTGGTAGACGAAGGAACCAACGAGACGGTTGGAGCAGGAATGATTATTTGATATTAAAATCAATCATAAAAAAATTGAAGCGTGCCTGGATTTTGAAAAAAATTCGGGCACGCTTCTTTTATGATATAGTAGTTATACGAGTATTAAACTAGAACTAGTATCTAAACTAGATTCCTTACTGTAGAATAATCTCTTTCTCCTCTACCATCTTACGGATATTGATCAGCGCATAACGCATTCTTCCCAAAGCCGTATTGATACTTACTCTGGTTAATTGAGCAATTTCTTTAAAACTCATATCCGCATAGTGTCTTAGGATCACGACTTCTCGTTGCTCAGGAGGTAGCATATCTACCAACTTTCGCACCTTATCGTGGGTTTGACTACGGATGATGGTTTGCTCCGCATTATCTTCTTTAACAGGTAATACGTCGAAGATATCAAAAGCCTCGGTCGGAGATACTTTTGGTCGACGCTTAGAGCGACGGAAATAATCTACACACATATTATAGGAGATACGCATCGCCCACTGAACAAATTTGCCTTCGTGGTTATACTTACCTTTACGTAAAGTGTCGATAATTTTAATGAATACTTCTTGAAAGATATCTTCAGCCAAAGCGTGATCTTTGACGAATAAATAAATAGAAGTGTAGATTTTTTGTTTGTGTCTAACCAATAATACTTCGAATGCGCGGTCATTCCCGCTAATATACTGGTTGATCAACTCTTGATCGTTGAGCTTGGTAACTTGCATAACTATACTTTTTTTCGATAAATGAAAAACTAAAATAAAGTGTAGAAGTTACTATGCTATAGACAAAATTTTTGATGAGAAAATAAAATTCTGGTTTTTCTAAACCAATTATAAGACCAATTTATACCTTTTTCTAATTTTTTGCCCGATTTAAATGCTTGTTAACATAAAATTAACGGATTTTTTTCGGGATGTATATAATAATAGGCTTTAATAATTTCGTTTAAGTAGATGGCTTTTTTTAATCCTCTGATTATTTTAGAATAGTACATAAATATCTATTTCCCTACCTATTTTAACTCAAAATGTTTTAAATTTGCCATTCTAAGCTGAAATAATACTGCCTTCTATACTAAAGACACAATTATTCTGCCATTCCCCTACTTTGACTGATAAAATGTTTAAAAGTTAAAGCACACTGAAATAAAAAATTACTTTTTACTATTGGTACCTACTTACCATTAGCGTTAGAATAAAAATATACTATGCCTGCAAAAAAACCTCTTACTAAGAAAAAAACTAGTTCTGCGATCCTTTCTAAACCTAGAAGACAAAAGATAAGTCAGTTTATCGAGATTAAAGGGGCCAACGGGAATAACCTAAAAAATGTCTCTCTCACCATTCCTCGGAATAAATTGGTTGTAGTTACAGGCGTTTCTGGTTCTGGAAAATCTTCTATCACCATGGATACGCTCTATGCGGAAGGTCAACGTCGCTATGTTGAAAGTCTTTCTTCTTATGCTCGGCAGTTTTTGATGAGGATGAAAAAGCCAGAAGTTGATTATATAAAAGGAATTTGTCCTGCCATTGCCATCGAACAAAAGGTAAGCACCCGCAATGCCCGTTCAACGGTTGGATCACTCACCGAAATTTATGACTACTTAAGATTATTATATGCTCGAATTGGTAAGACTTATTCACCCATCTCTGGCAACTTGGTCAAACGACATGAAGTAGCCGATGTAGTAGATTATATCAATTCATTCAAAAAAGGAACAAAAGTCCAACTCTTTATTCCACTCCAAAAAAAATATTTAGAACGTACCCTCAAAAAAGAATTGGAGTTATTGATGCAAAAAGGATTTACGCGAATTTTCTTTGATAAAACCTTACATCAGATTCAAGACGTTTTAGAAGAAAAAAAATTAAATTTAAAAAAGACCGTTGAAGAAATCCAATCCAAAAACATTCAGGTATTAATTGATCGATTTGTCGTCGATGCAAAAGCCGAAGAAAATAATAAACGTATCGCTGATTCCGTACTTACCGCTTTTTACGAAAGTGAAGGAGATGCTATCGTTGATATTATGGAAAAAGAAACAACGGCTTTCAACAATCGCTTTGAATTGGACGGGATGACTTTTTTGGACCCTACTCCACAGTTGTTTAATTTTAATAACTCTTTTGGTGCTTGTCGAACTTGTGAAGGTTTTGGTCGGGTCATGGGAATCGATGAAAACAAAGTTATTCCAAATGGATCGCTATCCGTTTATGATAATGCCATTGCTTGTTGGCGCGGAGAAAAAGGAGGAAGATGGTTGTCTCAATTATTAAAAAACGCACATCATTTTGACTTCCCTGTTCATACACCTTATGTAGAATTAACCAAGGCTCAAAGACGATTATTATGGAAGGGAAATAATTACTTCGACGGTATTCACGATTATTTTTCGGCTTTACAAGAAAAGATGTATAAGATTCAAAATCGAGTCATGCTCGCTCGTTATCGTGGTCGCACTAGTTGTACAGATTGTGAAGGGACTCGGCTTCGTCCAGAAAGTACTTATATAAAAATTGAAGGGACGCCAATTACCGACTTAGTAGAATTACCGATTGATGAATTACTTGATTTTTTTAAAGAATTAAAATTAAATAAACACGATAATACCATCGCTAAAAGACTCCTTCTTGAAGTAAATAATCGATTAGAGTTTATGCAAAATGTGGGTTTAAATTATCTTACCCTGAATCGCGTATCCTCTACACTCAGCGGTGGAGAAACCCAACGTATTAATCTAACTAGAACGCTTGGTAGCAATTTGACAAGCAGTATGTATATCTTAGACGAACCCAGTGTTGGACTTCATCCTCGCGATACAGACCGTCTAGTCGCAGTCCTAAAAAGATTAAGAGATTTAGGGAATACCGTTATCGTGGTAGAACACGAAGAGGACGTTATAAAAAATGCAGATTACCTAATTGACATGGGGCCAAAGGCAGGAATCCACGGCGGTGAAGTAGTCTTTGCAGGAGACTACGAACGGATCCATACGGAAGAGCCTGATAGTCTAACCGCTGCTTATATGAGCGACCGAATGCAGATCCCACTCCCAGAAAAGAGAAGATCAGGCAATGGTAAAATTGAGGTAAAAGGAGCACGACAACATAACTTAAAAGACATCGATGTTACCTTCCCTCTAAATACGTTAACGGTCGTTAGTGGTGTATCTGGTAGTGGTAAAACGACTTTAGTAAAAAGTATTTTATTTCCAGGAATGAAAAAAATATTAGGAGAAGCCTATACCACTGCTCCTGGAAATCACGATGAAATTACGGGCGATTTAAATAAAATCACTAAGATCGAAATGATCAATCAAAATCCAATTGGGAAATCTTCTCGTTCTAATCCCGTGACCTATGTCAAAGCCTATGATGCCATTAGAACGTTAATGGCTACGCAACAATTATCAAAAATCAGAGGATATAAACCAAAACATTTTTCTTTTAATGTAGAAGGTGGTCGTTGTGAAACTTGTACTGGAGAAGGCGAACAAGTGGTAGAGATGCAATTCTTGGCAGACGTCCGCTTACAGTGTGAAGATTGCTATGGAAAACGATTTAAATCTGAAGTCTTAGAAGTCAATTATAAAGGGAAAAATATTTTCGAAATATTAAACCTTAGCATTGAAGAAGCGATTGATTTTTTTAAGGACAATAAAGAAGTTGTCAAAAAGATCACACCTCTGAATAATGTTGGACTTGGTTATATCAAACTTGGTCAATCTTCTAGCACGCTTTCTGGTGGAGAAGCACAAAGAGTAAAGTTGGCTTCTTTTTTAAATAAAGAAAATACCAAAGAAAAGATTTTATTCATTTTTGATGAGCCTACTACTGGATTACATTTTCATGATATTCGAAAATTATTAGATGCGCTAAACGCGCTGGTAGACAAAGGACATACCGTCCTAGTTGTGGAGCATAATATGGAAGTAATTAAAAGCGCAGACTGGTTGATTGATCTAGGTCCGAATGGTGGAAAACTGGGAGGAAATTTAGTCTACCAAGGAACGCCAGAAGGAATCGTAAAGATTAAAAAATCGCATACAGGACATTTTCTAAAAGAAAAATTAGATGTAAAATAAGGTGATATTTTTCATAAAAAAACCGCTCTGAAATTGATCTTTCAGAGCGGTTTTTAATTTCTATTCTTTTACTTATTCGGTGCTATCTTCCTCCTGTGCAAAAACCCATTGCAATATTATCCTTTCGATAAAAAGCGATACCATCTGGAGCACCATTTTGTAAACCACGAATAGGAATCCATACTGATCCAAAACCATTTCCTTCATCAGGAATTGTTTCTCCTCTTAAAGGTATTTCACCTCCAGTAGGCCCACCACCATTTCCATTATAAGCCTGCACACAATAATTTCCTAAATCTAAACCTGCTGGTCCTACAATTTCTATTCCTTCGTCAGCATCAGTCCCATCATTATCATAGTGAATTTCATTGATCCATGGAACAGTTGGAGTCGTCGTATTTGTAATAGTTTGATTGGCATTGATCATTCCATTAGATGCAGTCGTAGGAGAAGTCCAATTAAAGCCATGTCCTGCGGTTCCACTTCCTGTATCCGTTAGCTGTAAAGAAGTTCCTAATGAACCTGGTTCTGTTACTCCAATATCAATAGACATCGCTCCATCAATAGCACCTCCATTTGCGGTAAAATCTCCTTCCCAAGAAAGAAAATCAATAATGGTCAACTCATTCACATTATTATCACAGGCTCCAGAGTCACTATTTCTACCATCGAAACCAAAATCATAATCACTAATTGCACCACCAGTGCTACCACAAGCTCCAGCTACAATTTCTAGGTCTCCCTGAGTAGGACAACTACAAGCACTAGGATCAAGAGAAAGTGCTTCATCTCCAGTCATGGTACAGAATGAGTGAGAAGCTCCCGCAGAAGCACAAACAACTTCAGTTTGTTTTAGTGTTACATCAAAAGGGTTATCTACGTATGTTATTGGATTAGTAGGATCATCACTATCTGTGGACCCAATACCAAATGTTCCACAAGATCCAGAAGGTAAGGTAGTAGTTGTTCCGTCCTTTGTGCTAATAATATCACCCCCCAAAGAAAAGTCATAACTAAATACATCCGCAGTTCCAGTACCATTCCTATCCAAAGAAAGCGGGCCAGTTAACTCAAAAGTATATCCATTAATCGTTATTCCAGAAACGGCTGGTACTTCTATCTCAGGACCAGAAGCAGCATCTTGTCCTAATGGAGCATTGAATGTGATCGGTACGGTACCATTGTATACAATACCAGCACTAGTACAGCTAACGAAATCTAATGTCATAACTTTGGGATAAGTAGCTCCTCCAGAAACTGAGCTATCAGGACAATCTCGTGTATCTCCTACCTCTGCTAGGAAAAAAAGTTGTGGTTGCGTAATCGCCTTTTTTACTCCAGTTGAAATTAACTGAAAGATCGCTAAATAAGTATCAGTTATTTCTTCATGAAAAGGTGCTTCAAAACTAGCCTCT
>CALKJE010000074.1 GCA_937995675.1 uncultured Saprospiraceae bacterium | reverse complement strand
GGTTTTTCTACCACAATTCGCGAACAATCCGGGTCATTACAAATACCTGATTTTCCAAGATTGATTGCGACAGGCTCAATCAGTCCAGGTGCGATGGCAAGGTAGAAAAGTACGTTGGGATGTTCTCCCCATTCTTTTTCAATCTTCTTGATTTCTTTGGCTAAATTCTGATAATCTTTTTCTTCAAAAACATCAGATTTTAGATAAGAGATATTAGGAGCGAAATTGTCCCATTCTTTTTTATCAATTTTCCCACGGCGAGAAAATTTATTCACCCCTTCTGCTAACATAGACCGGAATTTGTCATTTGTAAAACTAGTACGACCTAGTCCAATGATGGCAAATTTTTCAGGCATTTGTTTGTCTAAAAATAGATTGTAAAATGCGGGTGTGAGTTTTCTTTCATTGAGATCACCACTGCCACCGAAGATGACAATGATGGTAGGTTTTAGGACTTCTTTATTAACCATGATATTTTAGCTTGTTGGCTAGTTAGCTTTTGGCTAGTTGGCCTTCTTTAACGTAAATGCTTTTAATTAAAAAACGGATTCTAGAATATTTAAAATACTAGGAAGTAGCTTTGTTGATTTTTTATAAATAAAAATCACGCTAGAAGAAAGCTAACCAGCAAGTAGCAAAACTACTTTTCCCATTCCGTATGAAATACTCCTTTTTTATCTAACCTTTCATAAGTGTGAGAACCAAAAAAGTCTCTTTGTGCTTGAATAAGATTAGCAGATAGACGTTCACTTCGATAGCCATCGTAATAAGCTAAGGAGTTGACAAAGGCAGCAATTGGCAATCCAGATTGGATGCAAAGTGCTAGTACTTCACGTGTATCTTTTTGTAGTTTATTTAATTTTTTAGCGATGTCCTGATCGACCATTAAGTTGACGAGTTTAGGATTTCGATCATAGGCTTTTCTAAAGTCTTCTAAAAGTGCTGCTCGCACAATACAACCGCCTCGCCAGATACGAGATACCCCTTCCAAATCTAGTTTGAATTTATACTCTTCTGATGCTTCTCGCAATAACGCCATTCCTTGAGCATAAGTAACGATAAAAGAAAAATAAAGTGCGTTTCTTAGCTTTTCGATAAAGGCCGCTTTGTCGTCGGTTTTTATTTTATAAGAAGTTCCTTTTAGAATTTTAGAGGCTGCAATTCGCTCGTCTTTTAGTCGAGATATATAACGAGTGCCTACTGCAATGTCGATGGTAGGAATCGGCATTCCGAGGTCCATTCCGTTTTGAGAAGTCCATTTTCCAGTTCCTTTAGATTTGGAAGCATCCATAATAATATCGATGACATATTTTTTACTTCCTTTTCGTTTTTTCTTGAAAATTTTAGAAGTGATTTCAACGAGGTAAGAACTTAGTTCGTTTTCATTCCATTCAGTAAAGTGGGCTGCAATTTTTGGATTCGAAAGCTTACATCCTCTCTTCATGATATCGTAAGTTTCACCCAATAATTGCATCAAACCATATTCAATACCATTGTGCACCATCTTGACATAATGTCCCACGGCTCCTTGTCCTAAATAAGTAATACAAGGATCTCCATTTACTTTAGCGGAGACCGCTTCCATGATTTTTTTGATTTTGTTGTACGCTTTTTTGTTGCCACCAGGCATCATACTTGGCCCGCGACGTGCGCCTTCTGCACCACCAGAAACACCCATTCCGATAAAGTGAATTCCTTTTTCTGCTAGAGACTTTTGACGTGTTTGGGTATCTTTAAAAAAGGAGTTGCCACCATCGATGATGATATCTTCTTTGTCGAGTAAAGGAAGGAGATCTGCGATGACATAGTCTACAATTTTTCCTGCAGGTACGAGGAGTAGAATTTTTCGTGGAGACTCTAGAGATTTAACGAAGTCTTTGATGTTTTTGGCGCCATACATATCGTACTCTTTGGCCTCTTCCATCAAGGTTTCGACCTGTTTTTGGTTCTTATCATATCCGGCAACAGCGAAACCGCTATCGGCCATATTGAGTAGTAAATTTCTACCCATAACGCCCAGACCAATTAGTCCGAGTTCATATTTTTTTTTAGGCATAGTGAAGGTGTTGTGTTAAAATTAGGTAAACGCTAAGTAAAGATATACATATTTGTTGAATCGTTGAACGGTTGAACCTGCCTTTTTCGGCAGGCAGGTCGTTGGAATTTTTTCTTGAAAATAATTTGCCGTAAAACCCATTGTTTAAAAAAGAAAATTCTTAATAGTTTTTCCTGTCTTGATAATATTGTATGAATGATTTCGTAGGAATCACCTATTTATAACCAAGAGTTCGGTGGGGCATCACATATTCTTGTTTCCCCTTTTACATGCGATCGCCTACGGGATCGATTCTCAGTAGATAAGGAAGTTTTTTATAGACATGGAATCCTTACAGTATTCTAAATTTTTTTTAAAAAACATCCGAAAAGGATAATTAAAAACTATCGATAACTCGATATCACTTTTTGACTGAAAATCGAAGTCAGCCAATACGATTAAACGATTAAACAAATCAACGATTAAACTATTTTCAATAATCGAAATAAATGATATCACAAGTCTTCAAATCAGATTCAAGTACCACTTGTTTTTCTTCTTGGCCATCAAGAATGGTTAGCTGAGCGGTGTTGGGTGGATTACGACCAAGGTTCATCGCGTAAAGCATTAGGTAATTACGATCAGGATTACTACGATCTCTTTCTAGATCAATGGTAAATTCGTGGAATTTTTTACTTAAAGTATAATCTTTTAAAATCCAAGATCCTTTAAAGTTTAAAGAGACGATATCTCCATCCACTTTTTTATAATCAAAAATACGAACGGTTATTTTCGAATTTCTGACTTTGATACGACGACCGGTTTTGATCGCTCTTTGTGTAATTTCTTCTGGCGCAGCGTCAGGTTTATCAGCTTCTGTTTCTGGTGGCGGTGGTGGGATATAACGAATGAATCCTTTTTTCTGATCCGTGTATACACGTGCGAGTTGATCGTGAAAATCATAAGCCCTTTTGAAGATGTTTGGGATCGTCATGGTTCCATCGGTGGTGACATATCCATACTTTCCGTCTTTTTTAACTCGGCCTAAATTTTCTGAAAAAGGAAAAGCTTCTTGATAGATAGGTTGGATTGCCCATTCTCCTTTGGTGTTGATATATCCCCATTTGCCATTGAGTTGAGCGGCAGCTAATTGAGAAGTGAAATTGAATAACCGATCAAATTTTGCTGGGATAATCATTTTTCCAGTAGGATCAATCATTCCGAATTTTCTATTTTTTTCGACGACTGCTCGGCCCTTCTGAAAACTTTGTGCAGAAGTGAAAGAAGGTTTTATTTTAAATTTACTTTGGATGGTTAGAAATCCCCACAGACCATTGATTTTAGTCGCAAATAAATTATCTGACATGTTGAGCATGTATTCGTAATCGTTATCCACAATGAATTGTCCTCGTTTGTTGATAACACCCCATTTGCCTTTGGTTTTGACGGCAGCATATCCTCGATGAAAAACATTGGCTTCTTCAAATTTTGGAAATAATTTCCAATTTCCAGCATTATCGATATAGCCCCAAAGACCACGATATTTGACACAAGCAAATCCTTCCTGCATGGGGCTTGTTACCTCGTAATCAGGATCAATCACGAATGCTCCATTGCGGTTGATAAATCCACTTTTTGAATCCATGGTTTTATAATCTGTAAATCCAGCACTTGCTACATTTTCAGAAAAGGCATCGATTATGTGAAATTTAGGCTGGATAAAAACATTTCCGCTGGTGTCAATGAAGCCTCGTTCTCGACCAGTTTGGATGATGGCTAGCCCATTATCAAAATCGTTAAATCGATCAAAATTCACCGTAAAAGCCCAACGATAGGTTTCTTGAGTGAAACCTTGCTGAAAACTATTCAGTAGAAAAAATAAGAAAAGTGTATATTTCATTTTTTTTTATTCTGTTTTTAAAACTTAGGGGTAAACACCTTTAGTAATTGTTTGACCATTACTTATATAACGCACTAAATAATATTTTGGTAACGATTTATGTACATAATTTTTCAGAACCACTGCCAAAATCCGATTTTGAGGATCATTTGCTGCAATTTCCTGATGCAATTGGCAAAAAAATCATGCGTTATCGAAAATGGGAAGACCGACATCGAGCCTTGTTTGGTAAAGTAATGTTGCGTCGAGGACTAAATGATCATGGTTTAGAAGATTTTGATCTTAAGCATCTTATTTATAATAAATTACAAAAACCCGCATTACCAGGAAAGACCCAGTTTAATATCTCTCATGCAGGCAATGTCGTTATTTGCGCTTTTAATACAGAGGGTTTGATTGGAGTAGATGTAGAAATTATAAAGCCGATAACTTTAGAAGATTACGAATTTATTTTTGATACAGATACTTTCCGTCAATTGCGGCAGGCAGGAGATCGAGAAGGAGCTTTTTTTGAAGCTTGGACAATTCGCGAAGCCATTCTAAAAGCAGAAGGAAGTGGTTTGACAGAGGATGCAAAAAAGATAGTCTACAAAGATGGCCTCGCAAAATTTAAAAATCAAAACTGGTTTGTCAAGCCTTTTCCTGTCCCTAAACAACATATCGCTCATCTAGCAACAAACACTCCAGTAGGTACTTTAAAGTTGATCAAAGTTTAAAAAAAAAGAAGCACTGAAATTAAAGTATCAGTGCTTCTCATGATTCATCAAAGTAATTGAAAATAAGTACGTGGACAAAGTCCAAGTACTTAAGTCTTTTAATCTATTTTTATAAATGGCGTGGTGATCCGAAGTCGATTTTGTGATACTTTAATAAAGTACTGACCAGGAGATAAGTTTCCAACTTCAAATTGCCATTCATTTAATCCTTTCTGAAAAGGTAAAACGCCATGCTGAACGACCTTTCCATTAAAGTCAATAATCTGGAATATTCCGTCCTCTGTTGATTTGTTTTCTGCTAGTTGGTAACGGAGTGTTAACTGTTCTATTGTTGGGTTGGGATAAGCAACCATTTCAAGATTACCAAGAGACAAGTTATTTTGGTTTTTATCTGCTTCGCGAGCAGAAGCAGTTCCAGTAGGAAATACAGTGATGTTGGTTCCTAGTGGATCTAGTCCTGCACAAACACCAGATAAGTCGAGTAGCAATGACAACGTTTCAAAAGTTGTAACACCTGGAACGATAAAATTCAAATCAAAAAAGTTTGGATCGAATTGATCCGTTGTTTCTGCGACCAACATGAAAATATTATAAGTACCGGCTTCTTCTACCACAAAGGCAGGAGCATCAGTGATTTGAACAATTAATTTATCTGGACCAATGGCTGCAAAGTAAGTTACTTCATAACCTGTAGGAACGACTGGTGCGACCAAT
The DNA here is from genome assembly GCA_937995675.1 of uncultured Saprospiraceae bacterium. Lineage (GTDB taxonomy): Bacteria > Bacteroidota > Bacteroidia > Chitinophagales > Saprospiraceae > JALZUU01. The sequence continues at coordinate 3,200 of CALKJE010000074.1, read as the reverse complement.
TCATTAGCAGAGATAAAAGTTAAAAATTGTTGGGGTACTTCTGAAGGATCGGCAAATAATAATCCTGCTGCAGCTTCACATGCGGTATTTTCAGAAACCGTAATTTGTACACCCATTGCATCTAGATCGGCACAGACTTCCTGAGCACTGATTGCCGCTAATACATCTTCAGCAGTAGAAACGCCAGGTACAATTTCGGATCCATCAAAAAAGTCTGGACTCGCAGGATCATTTAATTCAGCAACAAAAGCATGGATACGGTATTCTCCAGCTGCTGTAATGGTAAAAAGTGGAGCTGGACTAATCATTAAGATGGTTAATTCTGGACCAGAAGTAAGTACATAGACTTGATCAAAATCTCCCGTTACTACCGCATCTCCATTCGGCGTAGCAACAATATTTGCTACTCCTCCAGAAAGCGTTACCATCGTTTGTTCTGATGAAACGGTTCCTGCATTAACGGTACAACTTGGTGGCATCGGAGCTGCCTCTGTATTTTTCCGTACAAAGATTAAGCTATTACTTTTTTCAGAACATCCGTCGGAAATTAATCCACTCGCTTCCATTCCAACCGTAAATTCAATTTCTCCAATATAAGAGTATCCGTAAACAAAATATTTTCCTGGGTTTTCAAAAGCAAAATCATAACTATCTTCTACAATCGCAATAATTCTATCATCTGAACGAGTAATTACGTAAGCGAATTCTGCATCATTTTCACCATCATTGATAAAGTCAAAACTAGCAGCTGCATTATCATCAATGGTTGTACTATTAGAACCATCGGCGAGACTAATTTCGGTTTCTTCTGTCTGACGTCTAACGATTAAAATAAAATTATCAGAAAGGTCGAAACAACCATCCGCTAACATCGTCGAACTAAGTTCATCTCCAGGTTCGGCGGTTAGGTCTCCTTGATAAGAGAGTCCCCATACGCGGCAATCTCCACTTCCTGCATCTTCAAAATTGGCAAAGCCAGTTTCAGGTAATCCTAAAATGATGTTATTTTGATCAGTAATTACATACTGATATTGTACACCGGCAATGCTGGTATTATCAAAACCTATAAAATCATTTATTCCATTGTCAATACAGGCGTAGCTAATCGTTTTCCCATCTTTGGTAGTTACCGTAGCTCCTTCTGCTAGACAACCATTGATGGCAGAATCACTAGACTTATGAATGGTAACGAAATCCGAACTTTTCACCACACAACCATCAGAAAGATCACTACCACTAATATTATTACCTGGCATGAGTAAAACATTACCAGAGAGATTGTAACCAAAAATAAAATAGGTGCCAGGAACTTGATTCGCTAGATCAAACATACCCGTTTCGTTGATTGCGATAATCTTTCCGTTTGTTCGTTGTAAGACATAAACATAGTTTTCGGAAAGTCCATTCATATTGGTCACCATGACCATGGAATTGTTATTATCATCAATGTTGACTAGATTATCTTGGCCTCCAGAAATCAACATAAGTTCACTTTCTCGAAGTTCACGACGAGCAATTGTTAGGAAGTTTTCGGTTAAATCAAAACAATCACTAGCTAGATCAACTGTAGCAGCATTGTCTCCGACTTCTGCAGTTAGATCGCCTGTGTAAGAAAGTCCCCATACACGACAATCTCCAACACCAGCACCTTCAAAATTGGCGAAAGCATCTTCCGTAACTCCGAGGATTGTATTGTTGTCATCTGTGATTACGTAAACGTAATCCGTCATGGCCAGACTATTATTATAAAAAGAAATGAAATCACTGTCGCCGTCATTAACACAAGCATAGGCAGTGGTCGCTCCATTGTCGGAGGTAATACGACCGCCATCACATTGAGCAGAAAGCGTGTTTAAAACAGGAATAGTCAAGACTAAGCACAGGATTAGTAAAATTCGTTGCATAACATAGGATTTTTAGTAACGAACCTATTTAAAAATGAAACACAATGGTTGCGAATATTCTTAAATAAGTTCACAGTTTTTTAAATACGTTCAGCCTATTCATCTAGGATGAATAGGGAATTCTTGATCATCGAACAGATGTTCTCTGAAGTATGTGCTGTGTTACGGTTCTCAGGTGTGGAAAAGCTGGGGGTGAAAAAGTGGTGAGGATGCATTAAAAGAACAATCAATAGATGATTGTCATACATCATTTTAATAGTATGAGATGTAGTTAGTTAAGTAGTACCAGCAAATTCCTGTGCAATCGGAAAACTAGTAGTATTTGCATACTAACTAAAATTTTCATGGGATTACAGTGTAAATATAAACAAATATTAATTAAGTTTATAATAAAAAAAAGCGACGCAAGAAATAAATCTTACGGCGCTTAAGTGAAGCGATCCAGTAATAAAACCGGACCACTTCATATAAAACAGGCTACTTTCCATAATTAATATAAAAGTGATTATTGTTTTAGATTTAAAACAAGTGATTGATTATCAATTATTTACACTTTTAATTAGAATAATGATTGATTCATCTGTTTCCTAATGAGATGATCATTTTAATATTCTTGGAAGGGAAACACGAATTATCCAACTTGGTTGAAAATTTTGCGAAGAAATGTTAAAGATTGACAAAAAAACGAATACTTTCTTAAGATTTGTTCCTAAGAAAGTATTGATAATGCTAATTGGCTGGTCGTTATAGGGTCTGCCAAAGATAGAAGGTAGCATAGCCACGCCAAGGTTGCCAGTTAGCGCTCACCTTATTGATAGTGGCTAAGTCTGGTTTTTTAGGGAGGTTCATTTGAAGTTTTAGCGCGTTATGTAGTCCTACATCTTTTAAAGGGAATCCATCCGGATAGCGTAGGCATTTCATAATAACATAATTGGCCGTCCAATTACCAATACCTCTGATTTTAATCAAATTGTTTTTCGCTTCTTCGGCAGGTAATTTTAATAAAGAACCTTTATCAAGATCTCCCTGCGTAATTACTTTTGCTACTCCAATCAGATATTCTGCCTTGCGTTGAGAAACTTGATAAGGACGTAAATCTTCTGGTGATAATTCTGCGATGGTTTCAGGATCTGGAAAAGCGTAATAAGTTTTGTTTTTATGGGTAAAAGATTTACCATATTTTTTTACCAATCGTTCTTTGAGTTTGTAGGCAAAGTTGAGATTTATTTGCTGACCTAAAATAGCCCAGCTAACTGCTTCGAACATATCAGGAATTCCTATTAGTCTCAAGCCATC
>CALKJE010000073.1 GCA_937995675.1 uncultured Saprospiraceae bacterium | reverse complement strand
GACGATAGCCGAGTACATCTACATCTTCATTGAGTAAATCCTGCCCAGCAGCAGCAGAGGTATTTATCAATCCACCAAATGGCCCTACAGAAGTACTCGTAATAATCGGATTTGCCTCTAACTCTGCTAATTTCTCATCCGTTACTTGATAAATTGGCGTCGCCGGTGGATCATCATCTTTTTGGTGACGGTATCGTCCAGAAAATCTAAATCCAATAATGGATTCTTCCACTCCATTTTCACTCTTCTTTTTTAGAATGGGCCCGCTTACATTGGCATTTACTAAATTATATCCAAAGTTGTCTAGGTATTGAGAGGTCTCCAACTCCAGGTTTCCACCAAAAGTAGAAGAAGGTCCCTTTGTTGTGATAGAGATTATACCTCCCGTTACATCACCGTATTTTGCAGCGATACCTCCCGTAATTACCTGTAGTTGTTCGATTTCTGATTCAGGAATCAACGCACCTCGAACACGAATACCTTCAATGTAATAATCTACCGCATCCGCTCGTGATCCTCTCACCGTTACATCATCACCTTCATCCACTTGAGAAAGTCCCGCAGCAGTAGATGCTAATGCCGAAATATTCTTGGTAGGTAAGTTTCTAATTTCTTTACTGGTAATGGTTTGACCAGAAGTGGTATTATCCTTATCGATAAGTGGAACCTTAAATTCTCTTACGACAATTTCGCCAAGTGTAATTCCACCATCTCCCCCCATTTCCACAGGTAAATCAGTAGTTTGTCCTGCTTTGGCAATCACACCATTGATCTGAAGATCATCTAGTCCAAGATAGGTGATCGTAACATCATAAGTACCAGGATCGAGATTGACTTTAAAATTACCATCAAAGTCTGTAGAAACACCAGTAATAAAATTACCGTCTTTTTTAAAGACAAGATTTGCTCCGATCAACTCTGCACCGTTGTCATTTTTGTCCGTAACCTTTCCGGAAATGGCAGTCTGCCCAATGGCCACAGAAGCAAAAAGAAGCAATGAAAAAATAAGTAGTAGATTACGCATCATATAACGTGTTTTATTTGGGTGAAAAAGCGGGTTAAGAACGCTATTTTACACCTAAAGTTGATGATATTAGAAAATATGTTGATTTTCAGAAAATATTAGCACGCAATGTTAAGGAAATTAACAGGCATTGCCAAAAGAATTTTAAACTCCTGTCTCAAAACTGTCAATTCTATTTTTGTTTTTGGTTGTCTAAGAATTTATATCCTGAAACAATATTAATATTAATCTTTATAAACATCAGGACTAATTCGCAAGATAAGTCAGGTTTCTGATTTTAGGATATTTTAGAAACTTGATACATTAAGTGCATTTCTAATTTAACTATTATATTATATAACGTTATCAATCCTTTAACGCTGCCTTGATTTTTCGTAATAAAACCGCGGCTAATTTTTGCTTAGATTCTATCGTCCAACCAGCAACGTGTGGCGATAAGATTACTTGTGGATATTCATAAAGTCGCTCATACATTTTATGCTCCTCCAAAGTAAAATTTTCGACCTTTTCATTCTCAAAAACATCTAAACAAGCACCTGTTATCTTTCCTTTTTCTAATCCTGATAATAAGGCTTCCGTATCTATACAGGTTCCTCGTGACGTATTGATCAATAGAAATGGTCGAGCTACGGACGCTATAAATTCCGTATCTACAAAATGTTTGGTCTCTGGAGTCAGTGGTAGATGTAAACTGATTATGTCAGCATTCTGAATTATATTTTCTAGTCCCGTTTCCTCCACATACGTCAGATGGGCGGCATAATTTTTTTTATATTTATCATATACTAAAATTTTTACACCCATTCCACTTAATTTTTTGGCAAAGTTACTTCCGGTATGACCAAAGCCAATAATTCCAACCGTTTTGTTCATGATCTCAAATCCTCGGTTCGCTTCCCTACGCCAGATTTTCTGTTTTACTTCTTGATCGCTACGAACTAAGTTATTTGCATGCGCTAACAACATTCCCAGCGCATGTTCGCCTACCGCGTTACAGTTTCCTTCTGGCGCACTATGGACTGCGACTCCTTTTTCAGCAGCATATACTTGATCTACAATTTCCATCCCTGAGCCTAATCGAGCCACAAATTCTAGTAAAGGCGCCGCATCAAACATCGCTCGATCCATCAATATTTTACTATTAATAATAATTCCACTATAGGGCGCGATTCGTTCCCTAACTTCAGCCAACGATATTTTAGGATGGTAATCACACTCAAAACCAATAGCTTCTAAACCTTCTTGCAATAATGGATGTACCCCATCCGTAATCAGTACTTTTTTCATTTTTATTACTGTTTATTAACACCAAAATGAGACTTTATCTCCTTACAAAGTAATTGTGCACAAAAATACGATCTAGTTTTATGATTTAATGATTTATCTCTAGTATCTTTGCCCGAATTATCGTCAAGTCATTTAAACATTTCCATAATGCCTAAAAATACTTCCATCAACTCCGTCCTGATCATCGGGAGCGGCCCTATTATTATTGGACAAGCTTGTGAATTTGATTATTCGGGTTCACAGGCAGCCAGATCACTTCGCGAAGAAGGAATCGAAGTGAGTTTGATCAACTCCAATCCGGCGACCATTATGACCGACCCCGTAATGGCGGATCATATTTACTTACTGCCACTGACCGTTGAAAGTCTCATCAAA
>CALKJE010000072.1 GCA_937995675.1 uncultured Saprospiraceae bacterium | reverse complement strand
GTCATGATCAAGCCACCCATTAAACGGGTAGAAACACCCCAAGAAGTTGCCCAAACATATTCTTCTTTTTGATTTTGGTTGAGAAATTTTACATCAAAAGCTTTCGCAAAATTTTGCCCTAAAAAGTGAGAGGTTCCCGCTTGGAGTGCTTTGCCATCTTGCATCAACGCTTCAATGGTGTAAGTATCTAATGCTCCTGCAAATCTTTCATTAGGAGATTTTACTCCTTTAATAACAGGCATCGCCATATATTCTTCCGCAAACTTGGCGTAGACATCTAACATCGTCAATGTTTCTGTTACTGCTTCTTCAGAGGTGGTATGTGCGGTGTGCCCTTCCTGCCACAAAAACTCTGCAGTTCGTAAGAACAAACGAGTTCTCATCTCCCAACGTACTACATTGGCCCACTGATTAATCAGTAAAGGCAGATCTCGGTAAGATTTGATCCAGTCTTTATACGTATTCCAGATGATGGTCTCAGAAGTAGGTCGAACAATTAATTCTTCTTCTAATTTAGCGGAAGGATCAACTACGACACCATTTCCATTCGGGTCGTTCATCAAACGGTGATGGGTAACTACGGCACACTCTTTGGCGAAACCTTCTACGTGTTCTGCTTCCTTACTTAAAAAGCTTTTTGGAATAAATAATGGGAAATAAGCATTTACGTGACCCGTTTCTTTGAACATTTTGTCCAATTGGGCTTTTATATTCTCCCAGATACCGAAGCCTTCAGGTTTAATAACCATACAGCCTCTTACTGCAGAATGATCAGCCAAACCAGCTTTTCTAACGATATCATTATACCAGGCAGAATAATCTTCTGCCCGACTGGTAATTACTTTAGACATAAATTTATGTTTTTACAATTTTAACGAATTATTAAATTTTATATAGTGACGCAAATTAAACTTATAGCGTCTTAATAGTGTTTTTAAGGTTGTTTATTTGTTACTAAACCGACTTTTGAAAATAAAAATTCAACTTTAATGGTTTTTTAACTAAAAAATAGCCACAAAAGTAATAAATTGTACTTGTAACTTGTAAGAGAGTCACATAATTACATTAAAACTTATTTTTTATGAAAATGTATAGATTATCAACCTTTTTAGTCGCCCTTTTCCTTTTTGGATTCGGAGCTACCGCGATTGCGCAGTACGACGACGTTTATTTTGATCCTTCCACTGATACAGAGGATGTCTACGAAACTTCTTACGATGATTATGATGAACAGGATTCAGAAGATGATGACTTTGATTCAGCAAGCTACGATGATGATGATTACGATTATTATTATACTTCGCGAATTCGTCGATTCCAACGTCCATACGCTGGATTTGGCTTTTACTCGCCAGCTTACGTAGATAGTTACTACTATGATCGTTATGGCGTACCTGGTCGTGCGATTTATGCTTCTAATTTTAATAATGGATTCTATAATCCTTATAACGCCTTTGGAAACAATGGAGTGACGATTATTATTGGAAATCGTAACCGATACAGAGGATTTAGTCCTTTCCGTAACCGATTCAATCCATATAACCCATATAACCGATTTAATAATGGATTCAACAATCCATATAATCGTTATGGGAATAACTTTGGAAACGGTTTCGGTGGTGGCGGATTTGCCAATAGTTATGGAGGCGGAAATGCCTACTGTCCTCCTTCTTGGAGCGGAAGCGGTTCTACTTTCACGAGCAGAGCAACAAACAATAATAGCAATGCACGAGGTAACTACGGACCTGGTAACAACAGCAACGTAGGTGGTCGTACAAATGACGGCGTAACTCGTAATAAGCGTGTGACAAGTAAGTCTAGAAGAAATAGTGTTGGAAACGATAGAGGTAATACTTCTAGAGGTAACAGCCGCGCTACTCGACGAAGCAGTACTAGAAGTTCTTCTCCTGCTACTCGTTCTAACAGTCGTGCTACAAAGAAGCGTTCTAGCATCTTTAACAGCCGTAGTAACTCAAGTCGAAGTAGTACTAGAACTGCACCACGCACACAGCGACGAAGTAGTGCAAGATCTAGTTCTTCTCGAAGTAGCTCTCGAAGCAGTGCTTCTCCTTCTCGAAGCAGCAGATCTTCTTCTGGTAGCAGCCGAAGAAGTTCAAGCCGCAGAGGTAATTAATCTTTGCTAAATTCGCATAAGCGAAAAGAGTGGGTGGATTTATTTTCACCCACTTTTTTTATGTACTGCGAGGAGTCTTTGAACAATTATTATTTAGAAAGCTATAAAACAACCCCTTTTATGAAAAATATCATTTTAATTTTATTGACCTTTAGCATCACCACTTTTCTTTCTGCTCAATCAATTAGTGATGCTTTACGTTTTAGCCAGACCGAATCTGCTAGTACTGCCCGAATGGCTGGTATCGGTGGTGGAATGAGTGCTTTAGGAGGTGAATTTTCGGTGGTGAATGTAAATCCTGCGGGATTGGCTATTTACCGAAGTTCTGAATTTAGTATTACCCCTTCTTTTGATTTACGAAGATCTACTGGAACCTTGGGTGGAAGGAATGATTCACAAAGTGAGAATGCGTCGACCTTTAATTTTAGTAATGTAGGGATCGTCTTAAATTCAAGACCTAGAGGAAAATGGAGAACGTCGAATTTTGCGATTGGTTATAATCGGATAGCAGATTTTAAAGAGAATTTTGATTTTGAAGGACGATCTTCTGGTTCGATGGCAGATCAGTTTTTAGAACTGGCTACTGGACCAGATGGATTAGGAATACCAGCGCAACAGTTGGATGATTTTTTGGCAGGACCTGCATTTGATGCATTTGCAATTGGTGATTTCTTAGATGATGATGATAACTTAAGATACTTTAATGATTTTGAGGAGGCAGAACCAGGTGCTGAAGTACAACGATTGCAAAGTCTAGAACGGGAAGGATCTATTAAGGAATTGTCTCTATCTTTAGCAGGGAATTATCGAAATAAGTTTTTGATTGGTGGAACATTAGGGATTCCATTCTTAAGATATGCTCAATCTAGAGAATACGAGGAGTTTGATCCAGGGACGGAGTTTGATGGGAATATTCCTTTTTTTGAAAGCTTACAATTTACGGATACTTTAAGTACCGATGGGATAGGAATCAATTTAAAGATAGGAATGATTTATTGGCCTACTCCAAAGATTAGAATTGGTGCGGCGGTACATTCACCTACCTTTTACAGATTAACAGATTACTACGATACTAGTATAGACTATACATATACTGAATTGGACCAGACTATATCAGGAAGAGGAATTCCAGCAGAACCTAGAGATATTGATTATGGTTTTCGAACACCTTGGCGTTTTATTGGTAGTGGAGGATTGGTTATTCCTAAGGTCGGATTATTATCTGCAGAGGTAGAGTATGTTAATTATGCTGGCAGTTCTTATAATTTGGATAAGGATGGAAATAGTGTTTTTGATACAGACCGAGGAGATGTGGCTAATGGAGATATTGATAATGAGTTACAATCTGCTTTGAATATTAGAGTAGGTGCGGAATACATGATCCAACGCTTTTTGGTGAGAGCAGGATACAATTGGTTGGGAAGTGCTTATTCTGACCGTGATGGATCTCGTAGTAGGATTAGTTTAGGAGGAGGTTTTCGAGCGGATCGATATTATTTGGATCTAGCGTATGTTAGAGGAATCACAGAATCAGAGTATTCTCCTTATAATTTACGAGATAATAGTGCAGAACAACTGGTGAATCGAAAGTTAGCAAGTAATAGAATACTATTTACTTTTGGCTATCGATTCTAGAGCTTGTCTAAACTTCCATTAATTGGCTGCAATTGGCAAATTTGGACAAACTCTTAACTAATCTATTCATTCGTAACTAGATCAGTGGTATAATTTTTGTTAATATTAAATTTGAGATTCGACCGAACGAATCTCAAATTTTTTGTAAATACGAGATAACAATGAGAAAGCTTCTAGCTTTACTACTGATATTTATCGGATTCTTTGCTGTGGATGTACATGCACAGCAAGATAATAGTAGGGCTAATGCTAGAGGAAGTTTTGGAGAAGTAGAGGAGCGTCGGCTTTTAGAATCTAAGTGGAAATATACTTATGCGATCCATCTAGAATCTAATACAACTATTCACAAAGCAGAAAACTTCTACGAATATTATCTTTATTTTCGATACAATTATACCTATCAGCAATATCTGAATGGTCGCTTGACCAAAGGTAGATTTAAGGTAGAAGATAGAGAACTTATCTATAGTTTTAAACACATTAAAAAGTTTGTGGTAGCAGAATTGAGTCGGAACCGACTTATTCTAGAATTTACGCAGCCCAATAGTAAAGGGACGTATCAATATCATTTTGTAAAAGTAGAAAGCAAAGATGCTCCTTTTATCAAACCTGCAAATGAACTGCCTGATGTTATTGTAGAAATGGATGAAAAGAAAAAGAGTGGAGGACTTTTTAGCTTTGTAAAACGTAAATCAAAAAAACGAAAGAAGAAGAAAAAGAAACGAAAAAAATATAAAGAAGACCGAGTCTATATTAACATCGAATTGATCGGTGGCGGTTATTATGGCGGTATTGATCCGGTGTTAAGAGATTATATTCATATCAAAAGTGATGGTCGTTTAATCAAAGAATTTAAAACAGTTAGTAAAGGGCTGAATGTTACTCGCAAGGATATTCCGAGAGAAGAACTAGAAGCTTTTGCCGAATTTGTAGACAAAAAAGGATTCTTTGAACTAGAGCGAATCTATGATTGTGACAATAGTATCTGCCAAAAAAGAAAACAAGAAAAACCTCGTCCGATCCCGCTTCGATTGGCGATTGCTTATGGAAAAAAGAAAAAGGTAATCACCTTGAGTATTTGGGGAAAAGACCGCCATAAGGTACAATATGTAGATTATCCACCTGCCTTAGAAGCAATTATTGAAGCTATCCAGCGAATGGCACATCGAATTGAAGCCAATGAATCCTGATTTAGATACTTTACTTTCTAAAGAGATTTTTTTCCGAACCATAAGGGAATAGCTAGTATCTTGTGAAATTAAGTGTGCCTACAGGTATTTTATTGCATTAACTTACTCGAAAAAAAAAGTTTGTATTTTCTCTGATTTACCCTATCTATGTGAAGATAGCACTAATCTATTAAAAATATAGTATTTGTCTATGTGCTAACAACCTGATTCTAATCTAATTCAAGTTTATATACAAACTTAAAGAACTTTCTGTTTTGTTGTTATTTTCTATAGGGCAAGTCCACTCGTAAGTTTACTTACGATGTGGACACTTCCCTTTTCAGGATATTATTAATCCTGATCCAAGAAAAATCTAAGCAATAAAAACAATCGCGAAAGTAATGACCGCCAGAATTAAACCATACATAAATACAGCGTAGCAGTAACTTAGGTAACGATACTTTTTTGCCAATACGATTCCTAAATAATAAAGATCGCGAGTCATTGAACTATACAAGAAATCCTCATCCTTAATCATTTCCAACATTCCCCAATGATAATCATCGAGACTCATATTATAGAAATTACCAAAGAAAAGTAAATTAGCATTTCGTTCTTCGATGTTCTTTCGAGTAAATCGACCTTCCGTAATTTTGGGTCGGGTAGAAAGGGTGGCAAAGATAATAGCGACTAAACAAACCAATAGTAGGACCACCGTTGGGATGACTAAATTTGGAATGTCCTCAAATTTAGGGACAAGGGTTGAAAGCGTAATAGAGACAATAATAGCATTGATACTAAGCATGATATTCGCTTTATTATCTGCAATAGAACTAAGGTTAATATGCGTTCGATAGGTAGTTCGATACATCGTCTCTACTCCTCGTCCTAGGTTGATTTCTTTTAGGTTGATATTGCCAGAATTATTCTTACTCGCAAGATCTGCATAAGAAGGTTTCTTTTTCTTTTTATTTTTTTTAGCGCGGACTGGCAAATTATTCGGAGTGTCAGGATTTGATTGTTTGGTATACTTTTTTTGTCGACGCTCAAGTTTTTGGATATGTTTATTTTTACGTGCACCGTATAATTCTTGTGCAATTTGCGTATTGAAAGAGTGCGCCTGCATAAAGCCAAGTTCGAAACTTACCCATTCTTCATCCGTCATTACCGTATCTCGTGTAATAGCAATTTCTTGTCTAACACGTTGACAACGATCCCAATAGTTTCTCCGACCAAGATGACTGAGGTCTGCATCACAGATGATTCTTTCTAAGTCTGTTTGTGGTGTATGATTAAGGTGGGTCGCGCGGATACATTTTTGGATCTTTTCTAATTTATCAGCTGGATAATTTAAAGGCTTCAAAAAGTTTGCAGCATATTCACAACCTCTTTCTTCATGGCCTTCTTTTCCTTTATCATAGCCCATATCATGAAACCAAGCGGCGATTTGTAGTATTTCCAGATCGTCTTCATTAAGGTTCATCGCCTTCCCAATTTTGTGGGCAGCCTCTACAACAATAATAGTATGTTGCAGATCGTGAAAGGCATAATCTTTTGGAACATTACGGGTAATGAAGTTAACAGCATAAGTTTCAACGTCGAGTAATAGATTGTTTTCCAAAATCTGATTATATTTATTGCCATAAATATAATCAAATTTTAGACTTTTATATCATTAACTAATCAATCTATTAATCAGTAAAAAGTGTATGCTTTTGATTTAACGAAACCAATACAAAACTGACAATCATCAGTAAAAACCAAGCACCCATCTTTCCGAAAGATACCATCTGCCATACTTCCACCTGATCTGGATACTGCCACATGTTGCCATAGGTGCCAGCATTTTCAGCCAACCATAGAAAAAAGGAAATTAAAACAAAGGACAAAAGCATCGGCATTTTTCTTTCTTTTTGATAAACAATAAAATAAACTTCTGTTCTAAAATAAAACAAACCGATTAACCCAAATAATATATATCTGAAATCATAGATAAAATGATGCGTAAAAAAATTGACGTAAACCGCAATTGCTAAAAATATAGTCACCTTAAAAGGTGGATAATTGGTATATCTCAATTTCATTATTTTCCAGGAGCGTGCAATAAAACTACCGACCGCCGAATACATAAAACCAGTAAAGAGTGGCACATTTCCAATCTTAAAAAAACAAGCCTCAGGATATTGCCAACTTCCAATAGATGGGTGCGTTTTGAACAACTCCATCAAGGTAGCTACTATATGAAAAACTAAGATAACTTGAGTTTCTTTCCAGGTTTCTATTTTTAGAATTAATAACATCACTTGAATAAAGATTGCACCAAGAAATAAAAAGTCATATCGAGCAATTGTACTAAATTCAAAAAAACTTGTCAATATTATTAAAGCTAAGAGACTACCACCAAAGCTAGCTGCGCGTGCTTGTTTAATACCAAAAATCACCAGCTCATGTAGGCGACGTCCACGTAAATTAGGAGCTAATAAACGCTCAGACCAGTAAATAATCAACTGATTAAAATATATATCAATTGGTGCTTCGGTTGAAGAAAGTCCACCCCGATTTTTGGGATGGACAAATGAAGGGAAAGAGAGATTCATAGCCTAATATTTATCGTTTGAAAAACTAAAGAAAGTGAGATAAGAAAGTAAAAAGAAAGCTGCAAAAATCACGATGCTTCCACTTCCATAAAATGATTGTGGTTCGATTAAAATTTGAAGAAGATCTTTTAATAGAGCAAATGGTTGAGTAATAATATCCCAAGAATTCCATCTTAAAAAACGGCCAATATACACACCTAACCCACTGAGAACTATTGAGGTAATGATAATCATCCAACCAGCTAATCCAGACCACTGTTTAGCAATGAAACGATGTACTTCATACAGAGAAATTATTCCTAATAATAAACCTGTCCAAGCAAAGGAAATTAACAGCATTAGATCATACCAAAAAGGGATGGGTGCACGCATTCGCAAATGTAAAAGATCGGTGAGAATATAAGGTGCGTTAGGTAAAAAAAGCAACCAAACAAAAAGCAACCCACCTGTAAGTAGTAGTGACTTCTTACGTTCATACAAGGGGGCTACGGCTAGCGACAACCAGTACGGAATCCAGGCTAGAAATAAATTCCAGATTAGAAATAAAAAGGTAGTCGTACCTCGTAGCATAAATAAATCTTCGGAAGATTGAATGGAAGCAAGGTTAAAGTCTACGTAATATAACCGTACACCTACTAGGCAAAAGTTAAATAGGGTAAACAAGCACAGCAACATAAATTGTCGAAACTGCCGATCTTCGGAAAATAGGATTCTTATTTTTGTTAGTAAAGACATAATCTAAAATTTAAGTATTAATTCCAAAAGGAAATTTAAAATGCTTTGTAATCAAGGTATAGAAATAACCAGTATGCCACTTTTTTCGAATTTTCGCACGTCGCCAGTTGGCTTGATGATAGGGTGGTGCAAACCGAATAAACTTGGGTAAGAATTTTAGAATGAATCGTAGAAAATTAACGAACCGATCAATCCATTTTTTTTCAGTTGGAGAAGGAAGTAATTGATATTCTTGTGCAAATTTTTCAGGTAAAAATACCGCGGCCATTGCTCGAAAAATTCGGTTGCTTCCATAAGGTGGATTCAAAATAATTTTTGATAATCGCATGTTGGTTGGATTGACTTGAAGGGTATTATTTTCTAACATGATTTGGTAATAACGTTCAAAAGCAGTTAAGTCATCCGGATACTGATCCGCAGGAATACCCATGAGCGTAGCAATGATTTTAGACTCTTGGAAAAATTGCTCTTTTTCAGAACGGGGTAGTGGTCCATTGATCAATTCAGTGATGCGCAAGCTGGTTTCAACAAGTGTCGCTAACACCCACGTCAGCAGCTCCGGATCACGAGCACAAAACTTTTCTACTTGCCACCAACCATCTATTTTTTTACCAATGTTCCCACGAATCATCCCATGCATCTGAAATAATCTTCGAGCAGTTTTGAGTGCGAGCTCTTCTGATCCAAAATAAAACCCAGCCATTGCATTAAAGGTCCGGTGCGCTCGGTATAAATATTCTTCATGAAAATTGCTAAACTTTCGAACGCCTTCTGCAATAGCTGGATGAGCAATTTGAAGCAATAAGGCACTAATGCCTCCTAACAACATGGTTGGCTCTCTGTATATTTTCCAGGTCATACTGTCCGGTCCAAAAAAACCGACTTCTCCTACTTTTGGTAGTCGAGATAGTTGCGCTTCAAAAGCCGCAGTGGCTACTGCTGCTTCCTGTTTTTCAGCCGCGGTGAGCCGTACGGAATTAAAAGCTGATTTATTCATGTTAGAGAATTTTATTTTTTAATAAAGTACTTTGAAAAACAAAGTTTATGAGCAAAAAAAGAGATCAGAAATCTCTGATGTTTAATTTTTATTTTTAAACAGCTTCTTTAAAATAGCGTTACAGTTTTTTATCGAAACTAGATTATTTGCTCTGCCGGATAATTTCTTCAAGTGCATCTAAATGATCTGTAAAAGCCTTTCTACCAACTTCAGTGACGGCATAAGAAGTCTTGGGTTTACGCCCGATGAATTCTTTTTTTATTTTAATAAAATCATTGGCTTCTAATTTTTTTAGATGACTGGCAAGCGTGCCATCTTGCAATGCCAACATCTCTTTGAATGTCGTAAATTCTACCCATTCATTTACCACCAGCATTGACATGATTCCCAACCGGGTTCGATGATCAAATTCCTTTCTTATTTTTGTAAAAATATTTTTCACTGCTCGTATTTATAATACATAATCAGTCCGTAAACAATATGTAAAACACCAAAACCAAATGCCCAAAATTCTAATCCATATCCTAAAAAGAATAAGGAGCTAAGTCCAAGGACAATTTCTAAAATACCCAAATACCGGATATCATTTAAAGTATATTTACTCGCATTTAAACAGGCCAAACCATAAAAAACCAATGTGGCAGGTGCGACCATTCCGAATAAACCATGATAGAGCAAACCTAAGCAAAATATTCCACCAGCAACTAATGGAATCGCCATATTTATCAACAATCGTCTAGAAGAGGCATCCCACATCTTTAGTCCTTTCTTCCGAGCCTTACGCGTTGTAAAAAAGATACCGCTAGCTAAAGCCAGTACCAATACAATCGCCGCATCTACTAAAAAGAACGTAAGATAATGCACTCCACCACGATTAATAGTCTCAGCCGTTACGTAATAAGCTTTCTGGCCAGAAAACGGCGTAATGCCCAAATACCAATAAACAGCAGCGGCTCCTAAAAGCGCAAAAATACCTGCAGCTACGCCAGATAATCCACTTAAGGAGATAAAGCGAGAGGATTGCTCCATGAGCGCCCTTATTTCTGTTAGTGTCTCGAGATGATGTTTTTGTTGATCCATGACCATAATGCCAGTTAATGAAAATTTCGCTTATTATAAAGTACTTTGAAAATCAAAGTTAAAGCTAAAAACGATACTTTGCAAGTTTTATTATTAAAAAATGAAAAATCCCCAAATACGCAGTTTACGCATTTGAGGATTTGAATATTTTTTTAAACAACTTCTTAATTTAATATTATTGGACCATCAGCTTTGCAGTACTCTTTTTGTCGTCCATCAGCACCTCAATAAAATAAGTTCCAGGGTGGAAGATACCTTTGTCAAGTGTGTAACGATCACTACGCGTATTTTCGTTCAGTACTAGCTTTCCGTCAGCGGAGAAAACATGGAAAGTTACCAATTCATTAGTTGGATTATCATATTCGATAACGGCGACGTCACGTGTTGGATTAGGACGAATGATGAGATTCTCAATGGAAAAATTTTCTATATCGGTTTCAAGTCCGAAAGGATCAGACCATCTTGGTTCGGTTAAAAAAGATTCGTCGGTTAGTGTTTTCAAGAACGCCACCATCGCTTCTTTTTCCGAGTCTGTAAAATCAAAACCTCCAGGAGGGAAAAATCCTGCGGTCCATTCGTTTTCTTCTACTTCATCAGAATAGTGGTCAACAACCTCTTCCAGGGTTTCAAAACGACCGTCGTGCATATATGGAGCCGTTAGATCAATATTTCGTAAAGTAGGAATTTTGAATAAATTGCTAAATCCAGGTTCCCAATTACCAGCACCCGAATCTTCTGGATCCTCTGGTAATCCATTGTTGAAGATAAAAGGAAAGATTTCTAAAATAGGAATATCAGCAGGAAAGATGTCTCCAAAAACACTGTGTCCGCCTTGACTGTGACAATTATTACAGTTGGTAGAAAAGAGATCAAGTCCTAATTGCTCTTGGGTAGTAAAGCCAGCAAAATTATTAGCGGCCTCTTGATCAAATCGAGAATTGAAGGTCGTCATGGAAGAGATAAACTGTACGAGTGCCTCTGCAATTCGATCTTCCGTAATAACTGGATCACCGAAAGCTTCTGTAAACAATTGTGGATAATAACTAGTTGCTCCAAGTTTTTCTGCAACATCATCCATATCGGCTCCAATTTCGTTTTCGTCGGTTAAGGGCAAACGAATCATGGTTCTTAAATCAGATTCACTCATGTCCCAAAAGAAATGTTCTTTATTGGTCCAGGCAATATCATTAAGGTGCATAGAGTTTCTTAATGTCGGAGCGGTTAGTCCATCACTTACTGCTTTATTTTCTGCGAAAGACATCGCTTGATTATGACAGGTGGCACAAGACATGGTCTCAAGAGACGATAACTTCTTATCGTAAAATAAGACACGTCCTAAGGTAGCACCGTTGTCAGTAATATCTGCAAAAGATAAACTATCAATACCACCACCTTCGTATCCAAGGTCGATGGTGTCATCTTGAGCATTGAGCAGATGATCGGGAAAAGTAATATCTGAATAGTCATAAGGAGTATCCGGTAAGTCCGGAACGTCATTGACCGTAGTGAAAATAAAGTTAGAGACGGTTGGTCTACTAATGGTGAAGGCGAGTGTTGAAAATACCACTGCCAGAATGAAAAATCTTTTCATGATGAAGGGAATTTAGTTTTAGTTTCAAAAAAAATGTGCTTATATCTACTTAAAGATACAAAATATTTTAATACGGTGCTGACAATTCTGTGACAAATTCTTAAAAACAGGTAGAAGTAATCTACTATTTTATGATCCTAGTAATTTTCTGAATCTTCTTTCGTTGGATAATTAGATTAGAAATTTAATTTATGAATAAAAATATCATTTTCATTTTCTTGATTGGTCTATTTTGGACTACTTCACTGTCGGCACAACGCTATCGAACTGCTGCAGGATTACGACTCGGAAGTCCCTTTGGACTATCCGTCCAGCAAGTGCTTTGGGGCCAGAATACGATCGAAGGTATTTTGACTTTTCATCCCAAAGCCAATGAATCTGCTTTGACGCTTTTATTTGAAAATCATCGAAAAATTCTTTCGAGACGATTCAATTATTATGTAGGAGTTGGTCCCCACATCGGTTGGATTGATAATAGAGAAGGATTCGATAATCCTTATGGTGTCACTTTTATTGGTGGATTAGAATTCGCGATGAAGAATACGGTTTTGTCTTGGGATTATAAACCAGCCATCAATTTGTCTGGTGGACGCAATAGCATTTATCATCAAACTGGAATCAGTCTCCGTTTTATTCTTATTAAGAAAAAGAAGAAAAAAATCAATTGGAAATTTTGGCAAAAGCGAAATAAGAAAAAGAAGAAAAAAAGGTAACTTGTGCAGCTATTCTAAAAAGTTACTTTGTAAAAAAAGATGAGAAAATCTTACGGAAATACTTGGTGGGGAAAGCAATGGCTGAATTCGTTAAACCGAATTGATTTTTCTAACCGCTTGCCTCGTGGTCGTACCTATGCAAATAAAGGATTGGCTAGTGATATCGAAATTGCAGGCAATGAAATCTCTGCTAATGTTCAAGGTAGTCAATATCATCCTTATAAAGTCTCCTTTACCATTCCACCTTTTTCAAATAAAGAAAAAGCAAAAATCGTAGAAGCAGTCATTGAGCATCCAATGCATTTGTCGGCACTACTTAATAGACAACTACCACCAGAACTGAAGGAACTTTGTGCTAGAAAAGGCGTCGCACTTTTTCCTGATTCTTGGAATGACCTCGAAGGTAGTTGCTCTTGTCCCGATTGGGCAGTTCCTTGTAAACACATGGCTGCAGTGCTCTATCTTACTGCTAATGAGATCGATCAAAATCCGTTTCTGGTTTTTGAATTACACAAATTTGATTTGTTCGAAGCGCTTAGAAAAGCAGGTTATACAACCCAAGAACACCAAGACATTCGTATCCTTTCACTGTCCCGACTTTGGGAAGATTTGACAGAAGAGACTCGAACTAGGAAACAACCCAGATTAAGTTTGGACCAAATTGATTTTTCTGTCATTCCTTCGCTAAAGGAAGATCTGATGGCCATTCTTTCTGATCAACCTGTTTTCTTTCCGGCAGGTAATTTTAAAAAAATATTATCTGCAAATTATGATCAGTTAACGAAGAATTTACAAAAAAGTACGACCTCTGAAACACCTTCAACTGCGCTCGATATTCAAAAAGATTCGATTGAAGATTTAGAAATTATCCTTTCTGAAAAAGGATCGTTTTTGGATGTTAGCTTTCGCGATAAAAAGGGTGAGGTCCTATTTAATTTTGGAAAAATAGAGGATTTAATAAATTGGTTAGATACCTTGTCTTTTCTTCGTGTCCAACAGTACGCGCCGGGATTACGTGGGTTGTGGATAGCTTGGGTCTATGCCAAGCAATTGGCGAAAAAAGGAGCCATTATTCCACAGCTTTTGGTAGATGAAAAAGAACAGTATATCATTCGTTGGATTCCTGCACTATTAAATCCTATTGTGAAAAACCTCCATGATTTGGTGGAAGCACTTGTTCCTGAAAATATACTATTCTATAAAGCTAGAACAAAAATAAAACAACCGATTGCTGCTGATTTTTTTACCGCTTTAACAAGTATTTTTCTAACAGGTTTAGTGACTAAAAATGCTAAAGTCAAAGATCGACTTTGGCCAATAGAAGTGGTGCAATTATTTTTTAATCAAAAATCAGAATCGTTCAATGACTACGAAATCAAGGACTATCCAATTGCGATTCAATTATGGTTAAATAAATTTTATATCATTGAGAAAGATTTTGTTCCAGTTATAAAAGTAGATGATTCCGAAGAAGGGTTTGCTGTGGAAGTTGCTTTTGAAGACAAACGAAAAAAGACCAGACCTGTTTTTGGCCTTAAAGCATTATTAGAAAAAAAGCAGTACGCCGATATTCGAATGGATGCACTGCGAGATCTCGCCATGCTCTCTGAATATTTTTCAGGAATAGGAGACTTGGTTAAATTAAAAGGTAAAGTTCCATTACTTTTTGATGAAATAGAATTTGTAGATATCCTATTTAAAATATTACCAACCATTCGATTGTTTGGAATTAAAGTAGTCTTGCCGAAAGCTTTGCGGAAAATTCTCAAGCCGCAATTATCCATGAAGGTCTCTGCAGAAAATTCAGGAGTGGTTAAGAAAAAGTCACTGGTTAATTTAGATGAACTCCTAGATTTTGACTGGCGAGTAGCGTTAGGAGATACCACGATTTCGAGAGAGGAGTTTTTAAAAATGATCAGGCGTTTTAAAGGAATCGTTCGCTATCAAAATCAATATCTCTTTTTTGATGAAGCAGAAATTACTAAGCTAATTCAAGCATTAGAAAATCCTCCGGAATTAAGCGGACACGAACTTTTACAAATCGCTTTAGCAGATGAGTATAAAGGGGCGGGTATAGAATTGACGCCAGAGTTACGAGCACTGATGGATGAGTTGCTTAAGTCAGAAACCATAGAGCCACCGATCAGTTTGGAAGCAACGCTGCGACCTTATCAACAAAAAGGTTATGAATGGTTATATAAAAACACGAGACTGGGATTTGGTAGTTTGCTCGCCGATGATATGGGGCTTGGTAAAACATTGCAAGTGATTACGACTTTACTAAAATTGAAAGAAGAGGGTAGGCTGGATGAGCAAAAAGCATTGGTGGTGGTGCCGACCACTTTATTGACCAATTGGGATAAAGAAATTAAAAAGTTTGGGCCAGAATTAATCACGCATATCTACCACGGTGCTAATCGAAAACTTGCACCGATTGAAGAGGCGGATGTACTTTTGACAACTTACGGCGTGGCACGTGGAGAAGTAGCCAAACTGCAACGATACCATTGGTTGATTATGGTGATTGACGAAGCGCAGAATATTAAGAATCCAGCGACCGCACAAACTAAAGCGATTAAGAAAATTAAGGTTCCAATTAAAATAGCAATGAGTGGAACACCAGTAGAAAATCGAATGAGTGAATACTGGAGTGTTTTTGATTTTGCCAATAAAGGATATCTCGGAACCTTGAAAAAATTTAAAGACGAATACGCAAAACCTATCGAAGCAGATCGTGATTTAGTGAAGTTGGAAAAATTTAAAAAAATTACGGGACCGTTTATTATGCGTCGGGTAAAATCCGATAAATCTATTATTAAAGATTTACCTGAAAAAATAGAACAAGATCAGTATTGTCAGCTAACTCCTGAGCAAGCCGCGATCTATCAAAATGTAGTAGACAAAACATTGAAACGAGTAGAAACCGCAGAAGGTGCAGAAAGAAAAGGATTGGTGTTGATGCTGATTACCGCACTTAAACAAATTTGTAATCATCCTTATCAATATTTGAAAAAAGGAGATAAAGCGGCGAATCTATCAGGTAAGACGATGTTGTTATTTCAGTTGTTACAACAGATTTTGGACAACGGAGAAAAGACTTTGATCTTTACACAATACCAACAGATGGGTACTTTGTTGCAAGAATTATTGGCTGATAATTTTGGTTTGTCTGCATCGTTTTTACATGGTGGTATCAACCGAAAAGGGAGAGATGCGATGGTAGATGATTTTCAAAATAACCGTTCTACTCGGGTGATGATTCTTTCTTTAAAAGCTGGAGGAACAGGATTGAATCTGACGCAGGCCAGCAATGTGATCCATTATGATTTATGGTGGAATCCGGCTGCAGAAGCACAAGCAACTGATCGTGCTTATCGGATTGGACAAAAACGAAATGTCATGGTCCATCGTTTTATTACTCAACAAACTTTTGAGGAAAAAATAAATGAGTTGCTCCAATCAAAAAAAGAGCTGGCTAACTTAACCGTTGCCAATGGAGAGAAATGGATTGGAAATTACGATAATGACGAGTTGAGAGAATTGCTTAGCTTACGATAATAATTTTTTATAAAACGAAAATAATAATGAAACAAACCCTTGCTCAACTTGCACTTGTCGTTAGAGACTATGATGAGGCCATAGAATTTTATACTAAAAAATTACACTTTCAACTGGTCGAAGACACCAAGCTAAGTGAAGTTAAACGATGGGTGGTCGTTAAACCACCAGGATCAGATGCAGCAGGTTTGCTATTAGCGAAAGCCGCGAATGAAGAGCAAGCATCTAGAATTGGTAACCAGACAGGAGGACGTGTTTTTTTATTTTTATATACAGATAATTTTGATCGAGATTATAAAAATTTATTAGACCATCAGATAGAAATCATCCGTCCACCTGTCAAAGAAGACTGGGGTAAAGTATTGGTTTTTGCGGACCTTTATGGAAATTTGTGGGATTTGATTGAACCAGTAAATAACTTTAGAATCTAAGTTGGTTACTTAAAGGTAAGGTGTAAAAAAAGCAGCTTTCCATCGTTGGGGAAGCTGCTTTTTATCTCTAAGGATTATAATTTTAATTTGGTACTAGAAACTGTCGACCCAGTTTTTGATTTCTTCTTTGGTCTTTCCAGTCGCTTCTTGTAGACGTCCCAGTAGTTGGTCTTCCTGACCTTCCTGATACATCAAGTCATTGTCCGTTAATTCCGCATACTCTTCTTTAAGTTTACCTTTCATCTGGTTCCAGTTCCCTTTGATTTTATCTGTTAATGCACTCATGATAAATTTGTTTTATGGTTAAAAATAAATATTTGGTAATTGTATTTTAATGTTGTCGCTGAATGATTTACAGCGAGTTGTCTAATTTTTTTTCTAGATTTTTCATGGTTGTTTAAGTTTTGGAGGTTAAAAAAAATAAGTGTTTCGTTTCTGGTTTCGATAGTATAAAGGATGAGAAGGTGTAATGTTCAGTTTTAAAAAATGTAGTTACGCTTTTATTGAAAAGGGCCAATCACAAATTAATGTAATCGGCCCTTGTCTATTTTTTATTAGAATATTTTCCTGGTAATTAAACTGCGGGTTTTTTTTCTGAGATTCCAGTTTTGATTTCTCGATCATTATAGTTTTTCAATTCTACGATATCTCCTGGCATGTAAAATCCTGCTTCTTCCAATTTGGTCATGGCTTTATTAATTGCCTCGGTACGAACGGAGTTGGATCCATAATTTTTATCAAAAGTATTTAGCCAATATTGGACAGTCAGATTGTAAGAGCTAGCGTTGAGGTCACCTACGTGCACGGCAGGTCCTCGATCGCCTTGCAGTATGCCTCCAACACTTCCAATGGTCTCTTTGAGAATAGAAATAGCCTTATCTGTGTCAGACCCATAGTCTAATCCAATATTAAATTCGTGGCGCATAAATCCGTCTAAGGTATAGTTGAAAACTGGATTTTTTATCACATTGGCATTTGGAATAAAAATGTCTTTTCCATCGAAAGATTTGATCTGTGTGTTACGTATATTGAGGGCTACCACTTTTCCTTTTATTCCGTCTAGCTCTACGATGTCACCGACTCGAAATGGTCGGTTAAAGGCTAAGATAATTCCAGCTAAAAAGTTTTCACCGATATCTTTAAAAGCAAAACCAATCACTACCGCGCTGACGCTAGCCCCCGTCAATAGACCACCAGCGACCCCAGCTAATCCCACAATATTCATGACCACCATCAAGGCAAAGATGACGATCACTATTTTAATTATTCTACTTAAAAAGGCAGCGAGTAGTGGATCATCCATTCGTTCGGTTAATCTACGATTGGCAAGATTTCGGCTTTTATTAGCAATAAAGAGCAGGATATAAAAACTGATAATTGCTAAGACTAGTTTTGGCAAAAGAATAATAAAGCTGTCGTAGTAACTTTGTAAGTTTACCCATAAATCATTGAGGAATTCGTTATTCATTTTTTTAATTTTTCAAGGGGTGTTTGTTTTGGCTAAAGGCCATGCATAAAAAGAAAAAGTGACTAAAATGTTCAATCACTGATAGAAGAGCTTCCTTTTAAGCCGTTTTAGAATAGAGTTGTTTAAGATGAGCTCACGAGCTAGAAAATGATCTTTTATTTTGGAAAGGAAAAGCTGAATGTCGTACCTATTCCTAAGGTGGAATCTACTTTTATATTTCCTCCCATTTCTGTGATGAGGTTTTTGACAATAGAAAGACCAACACCTGAACTTTTCTTATCTTTAGCATCAGCTTTGTTAACCATATAAAAAAGCGAAAAAATACTCCCTAATTTATCTTTTGGAATGCCACACCCATTATCGCTTACCTGAAAAATATGTTGACTCTTATTTTCCGTGTGATTTATTTTTACCCATCCTTCTTTTTTGTCATGATATTTAATGGCATTGTTGATCAGATTGCTAAAGATCTGTCTTAAGATTGCTTTAGAACCTTCAATGACAGGGAGTTGATCCGGAATAGAAATTGTAATGTGGTCTGGAATTGTCTGTTGTCTAATTATGGTTTTAAGAAAATTGTCAAATTCAATTTTTTCTTTTAGTACATCAATATAATGGGTTGCTTGGGAATAATTTAATATTCCCGTAACATAGGAGATGGCATCCGTTGCTGTTTCGTCAATAAGTTGAAGATACTTTTTTCCTTTTTCATCTAATTTGTCCTCATAAATTTCGTTGATCGCTTCCGCTAAATGTTTCATATTGCGGAGTGGTGCTTTGAGATCATGAGATATGACGTAGTCATATTCCTGAAGTTGTTTATTGGTCCGGAGTAAATTTTCTTTACTTATTTCTAAATCTGTGATTGTTTTACGTAACTCAAGTAACCGAATAACTTGTTGTGCTAAAATCTTCAAGGTTTCTAATTGACCTTGGTTGAGTTCATTTTTTTTAACATCTAAAACGCATATACTACCTAGCGGAAACCCTGCTTTATCCACCAATTGAACTCCTGCATAAAACCGAACTTGAAACGGTCCAGTTACTAGTGGATTACCAACAAAGCGAGGATCTTTGGTGGCATCATTTACAACGAGTGGTTCCTCGGTATCAATCATACCATGAGCGCAAAAAGTAAAATTTCTTTGGTTTTCAGATAAGTCTACCCCAACCTTAGATTTGAACCACTGTCGCTCTCGTCCCATAAAGGTAATAAGGGCAACGGGTACTTGGCAGATTTCTGACGCGATCTTAGTTAAATTATCGTAATCCTTTTCAGGAAGAGAGTCCATGATGTTGTACGTCTGTAGTGCAGACAATCTTTCTTCTTCGTTCTCTGGAATAGGAGGGGGGATCATGTTTTTTATTAGTATTAAAAGAAATCAGGATGGATCTTTTAGTTCATTTAAGAGTTTGAACAGTTCATCTTTTTTAGAAAAATCACCGGATTCTTTTAATAGAACAGTTGCCTTCATAATTTTTAACCGCTGTTGGTTCTGAACCTTTATTAACTCCTTCTGCATGTTAACTTTTTCAGCATTTTTTTCCATGATTGATTTTAGTTGCTGGTGCAAGGTTGAGAGGTCATCTTTCAAAATGAACCCATCTGCTAGTCCAAGTACCACATCTGCTACCGGATCGGATTTGTGCAAGCCTCCTGTTACGAAAACAAAGGGGACAAATGGCTTTTTTTCTTTGATGTACATCAAGGCATCCAGACCAGTGTAATCGGGTAAGTTGTAATCGGCTAGTATAAGGTCTGGTAAAAACCAGTCAATCTTATCTAAAAAGGTCTTTTTACTATCGGCGATTAGAAATACGCTGTTTGGCTCATATTTGAGCACTTGCCTTTTTACTAATATTTGATCTGGTTGTTGATCTTCCAGAATCATTACTTTTAGAGCAGCTATTTTAGCAGAATTCATCAGAGATTATACAAATTTGATTGATGTAAAAATAGTAAAAATAACGGAGAATTTACTTGTCTTTATTATTAGAGTAGGATAGCGGGTTGAATAGTTGAGAGAAGACTTTTTTTTATGGTAAAAAGGAGTTTTAGGCGCGATTTTGTTTTAATTCAAAGAGTTCTACTACCTTTTTTCTAATTTTTGAGGCAGGTAAAAAACCTTTTACAAGATCAATTACTTCTCCTTCTTTAACCATTAGAATAGTGGGGACATTATAGATATTGAAAAATTCAGCGATACTTGGCTCTTCCTCAATATCTACTTTATAGAAATGAACCTGATGGTTGTTAAATTCTTTGCTGATCCGTTCCATCATACTATTCATAATCTCTGCATTTCCAGACCAAGAGACACTGAAAAGTAGGACAGAGGGCTGTTTTTCGGCAATCACTTTTTTAACAAAAGCTTCGTTAGAGAGAGATATATAATTTTGATTATCAGGCAAAACTAATATGATTTTATTTAAAATGTGTCAAAAATTATTCCATTGAACTGATCAAAAATCAGTTTTATCGATTTTCAATTTTTTCATTCTTGAAGTTAACGTTTTATCGTTCATGTCCAGCAAAGCAGCTGCACCATTTTGTCCACTCACTTTTCCTTTACATCTGCGTAATGCTTCTATGATATGTTCTTTCTGCATTTCTTCCATTGTATTAAATTTTTTCTTAGCATTGGTAGATTTTTTCACTTTTGTTAATGCTGGATCGATCATCAATACTTTTCCTTTAGTAAGAATAACAGAACGCTCAATAATATTTTCGAGTTCTCTTACATTTCCTGGAAAGTTATAGGATAGTAATTTGTTCATTCCACTTGGAGCAATTTCGGATATTTCTTTATTTAATTTTTTACTGTATTTATCGGTAAAATGTTTGATTAAAATTTTGATGTCTTCTCTTCTTTCCCGTAGAGGAATATTATAAATTGGGAAAACATTTAATCGATAGTATAAATCTTCTCTGAATTTTCCAAGATCGATTTGTTCTTCTAAATTTCTGTTGGTGGCTGCAATAATCCGTACGTCCAAGTGGATAGTTTTTGATCCTCCGACTCGCTCAATTTCTCCTTCCTGTAGTACTCGAAGTAATTGTGTTTGCAAGTCCAGCGGTAATTCTCCAATCTCATCTAGAAAAATAGTTCCTTTTTCTGCACGTTCAAATTTACCAATTTTTTGTTGATGTGCTCCGGTAAATGCTCCTTTTTCATGACCAAATAGTTCAGATTCTATTAAGTTTTCTGGGAGTGCACCACAGTTGACTTTTACCAGCGGGAATTCCGCACGATCACTCAGCTGATGTACTGCACGGGCCAAGAGCTCTTTGCCGGTACCTGTTTCCCCTAAAATCAGAACCGTTGCATCTGTGTCGGCAACTTGTTCAATTTGTCTCATCACCTTTTTATAGTTAGGATCACGAGTGATAATATTGCTAAAGTTACTTTCTAGTTCTATTTCTTCTTTTAAGATAATATTTGCTGCTTCCGCGTTGGCTTTGAGCCGCTCAATTTCCTGAAGGTATGTTTGCAGTTTGTCCTCCTTTTCTTGACGGTTTGTAATATCTCTCAGTACGGTGGTGGAATATTCCTTACCTTCTATTTTTACGAGGTTGACGGTGATTTCTGTGATGATGTGGTTTTTGTTTTTTAAGACCATCTTTCTTCCCTGACTACTTAGGGTTTCTCCCTGTTGTAATTTTTCCCATCCTGCCTCAAAATCTTCTACAGTCGTATCAGGAAAGAAATCTAGAATAGTCATCTTTTCTATTTGCTTGCGCGTGTAGCCTGATTTTTTTACAAAAGCGTCATTGAAGTATTTGAAACTAGCATCCGACCTGAGCCAAAAAATAATATCGGTTGATTGATCTAGACTATGCTTGGCCATCTTGATCAGTTCGTCTCTTTTTCTCTTTTTTGATAGACTTCTGGCAAAGGTACAATTGATTTTTTTGCCTCTAAAGTCCAGTCGGTCTGTAGAGGTAGAGACAGGAATGATCTTCCCTTGTTTAGATAAAAAATTAATTTCTACATCGACCTCTCCTTCTTCGACTATCTGTTCATCAAAATCGTCCCAGCTGACGGTTCGTTCGTCTTGGTTAACTAGAATGGAGTAATGTTCTCCAATCAGTTCTGAGCTAGTATAATTAAGTGTTTTACACAATTTTTTATTCACATAAGCAATTTTCTGATCAGCTTCATTTACCCATAGGATCATATCCCGAGCGTGTTCGATACAAAATTTCATAAAATGCATTTCGTCAGTCCGTTCAGCAATTTTACCAAGGTTTTGGATCGTTCCATGAATTTTGATCGTCTGATCTTCTAATTGGGTTGGAATGATTTTAAAATTAAAGGTCTCGTATTTTCCATTGATGAGATAAGATAACTCTTGTTCTGCTGGTTTTCCTTTTTTGATGGCAAATTCAAGGTTTTTTAAATATAATGGAAGATCCTCCTTTGCAATTCTACTCCGAAAAATTGGTCTGGTATCTTCAATCGTTACCTTCTTTCTTTTAGGAATATCCATGAGTCGGAAAAACTCATCTGTGATAATTAGTTCATCTTGGACCAGGTCGTATTCGTAGGCGCCAACTCCTGCAACTTGTGCAGTCATCTCCAATAAATCCTTAAAACGGTTGGTCGTCATTAGATTTTCTACCAAGGCCATACAGACGAATTGATCTTCTACCTCAAGCAACATAGTCCGCATGGTAACTGGATAAATAGAATCGTCAGCAGTGATTTGTTCGGTATCAAAGGTGGACTGGCCATCTTCCACCAATTTTTTCCAAAGCCGCTTCCAGGATAGTAATGAGGTGGAAGGGTTGACCTCAAAAATAGTGGTAGGCACAAAATCAGATAAGGTATAACCTAATTGCGTAGCAAGGGAATTGTTAACAGCCAGAATTTGTCCTTCCTTATTCAACCACAACACGCCATTGGGAGATAAGCTGGCCGTTTTAACCAACAATTTTAAGGTAGAATTAAATTTTTCTTTCATTTATTTTAAAATAGATCGTAAAGATAATTCTTATTTCTTAAATATCATCATTTTTCTGAAATATCATAAAATAATTTTCTGAATAATTATCATAAGTATTTGATTTACAGTGATTTATGAAGTTGGCACGCGGTTTGAAATACAAAGAGTGTGTGAAGAGGTGAATACAAATATTTATTGGTGCTTTTCACACTTCAATCAAATTTAAAAATACGAATTATGACAAACGCAATTGCATTTCAACCGAAAACGACTAGAGAGACTGGAAAAGGAAAGATGTTTCCCGTAATTGTCAATCTGATTAAAGCAGTAGCTCATTATGAAATCAAAATGGAGAAGAGCTATCGCCAATTATTTTTAATCAGCAAAGTAAACCAGAGAGTATCCATTAGAGAAAAAGCTGAGTTGTATTTAACCAAACAAGCGAAGCTCTCTAATATTGCTGAAGATCTGAAAAATCGGATGATCGAGCAAATAGCAGCAGGCACCATTAATAAAGAACAGGAGGATGATTTTGTTCAGGAGGTAGACCTCCTAAATTGTATGCACTTTGAAGTAGCAAAGTCTTATGCTTCCTTTATCAGTCGACATTTCGAAGCACTTACCATCAGCCTTTCCAGACCCAAAGCTGCTTAGCATTAGCTATGTATCAAAATAATTTCTTACGACACTTATACTTTTACCAAAATCAAAAATAAATATTATGACAACCGCCATCTTTAATGCTGAAATAAATAAAATAAAATCTTTACTAATTGGCTTTTCTATGAAATTAACACGTAATCAAGAAAATGCAAAAGATTTAATGCAAGAGACGATGATGCGCAGTTTTGCCAATAGAGATCGTTTCAAAGAAGGGACAAACTTTAAAGCATGGGTCACCACAATTATGTACAATTCTTACATCAATCATTACCGAAGAGCAAAGACTAAAAACGCAGTGATCAAGCCAATTGAAGATCTATCATTCCTACCTGGAAATACAAGTACAGAAATGAACGGAGAAAAAATAATTTTGCTGAAAGAGTTGAGAGGAATGGTCAATGATCTTGATGATAAATATGCCATACCTTTCAAAATGTATACAGAAGGATATCATTATAATGAAATTGCCGAAAAAATGGACTTACCAATGGGCACAATAAAAAGCCGGATTTTTTATGCTCGTAAAAAATTATCCGCGAAGGTTATTAGTAGATATGACATCAATCCTCTGAAAGCTGCATAGTTTTTAGCAAAAAAAAATATCAATAAAATCCTATGAACTGGAATCGAAAGATTAAAAATCTCTCGGTTCCTTTTTTTTGTTTAAAGTTTCAAGTGGTAAATAAATATTTGACACGTCAATTAATCGTTGAAATTAAAAAAAGCCAATAACTTGTTTAAGTTGATGGCTTTTTTATTGGTGTATTTCTAACCAGTCTTTTGTAATCTAAGCAGTTTTAGTCAGTAGGTGTTTTACAATAGATATTATTAGTAAGATAAGAAAGACGTAGAATAGCATTTGAGCAATAGAGGCTGCACCTCCTGCGATGCCACTGAATCCAAGTATCCCTGCCACAATGGCAATAATTAGAAAATTGACTGCGTAACGTAACATAAGTTTTGATTTATATATTTTTTAATTAAAAATATGTATATTTTGATTTTAATACTATAACGATCTTGTATTACCTATGTTCAGTTGGTGTTAATTATTTTTTAGAGAATATGCTTCACTAGTGAAAGAGAACCCTTTGTTGCCGTTTTGACCAATCATGATCGCTTGGATTATAGGTTTGATGTTTTTGTTTTTTGCTTCCAGTGCCACAATAAAGTTAGCTCCAGATCCTCCGGTATCATCTTCTCTTTCTACTACATAATTAATGGAGGCCATTGGTGGTAAACTGATTGGTCGGTCAATATATTTGCGAACTAAATCACCATTTGTATTATAATAATCGATTAAAGAAATAAATAAGGAGTCGGTAAAACTGGTATTTCGAATACTTAAGGTTGCAGCCAGTAGACTTTTTAAATTAGTGGCATCTATATAAATATCAGAGTAAATGGGCACATACATGGTATCAGTAAAGACGATTTCATTTCGATTAATTGGAGTTGACATCTCTAAGGTTTTGAGTTCGTCTTCCCCTTGATCGTTTATATTGGGATTGTCGTTTAGACAAGAGCTAAGATAAAACGGAATTAATAAAATAATCGCTAAAGATAATTTGTTACTCATAATGGAATCTTTTAAATAAAGTTGTTAAAGTGTTATCATTATAGTTGAATTTTTTTATTGGATAGCACTATTCCTCCTAAACCCTAAATAAGGCAAGATGTTCAGCATTTAAAAATACTTACCGAAATCTAACCTATTTTTTCTGAAAAGTGAGAATGACCATTTATCCTTATTAGTTCAATTCTTTTTCTGCCAAACGGATTATTTAGGACAGAATGAACGCAAGAAATAATCAACAAATTGTTTTTTATTTCTCTAGTAATTTTGTATATTTGTTCATCCATTTGGATCGCATTATATACACTATTATCAATGAGTAAAAACAAAGGTTCCCGAAAGAAAGACAAGCTAATCGCTCCTAGCCGTGCGGTTACCGAAGAAGGCAATATTTCCCTAAGTGGTATGTATCAGGATTATTTTCTGGATTACGCTTCCTACGTAATCTTGGAAAGAGCCGTTCCCTCTATTGAAGATGGACTAAAACCCGTACAACGTCGTATCTTACACGCACTGAAAAAGATGGATGACGGTCGTTATCATAAGATCGCCAACGTGATTGGACAAACCATGCAATATCATCCGCACGGAGATGCTGCCATCGGAGACGCCCTTGTGAATCTTGGCCAAAAAGATCTATTAATCGATCCGCAAGGAAACTGGGGAGATCAACGTACCGGAGACCGAGCTGCTGCACCACGTTATATTGAAGGACGATTAACCAAATTTGCACTCGAAGTAGCTTTCAATCCACAGACGACCGAATGGCAATATTCTTACGATGGTCGTAATCAAGAACCGATCAATCTCCCGATGAAATTTCCGCTCGTTCTTGCTCAAGGAGTAGAAGGGATTGCGGTGGGACTGTCGACCAAGATCATGCCTCATAATTTTATTGAACTCATTCGAGCTTCTATTAAAATTTTACAAGATAAACCGTTTAGAATTTTACCTGATTTTCAGACAGGTGGCCTAATGGATGCTACGGAATATAATCTTGGTAAACGAGGTGGGAAAATTAAGGTGCGTGCTAGAATTGAACAGAAAGATAAGACTACCTTACTGGTAAAAGATTTGCCTTACAATATTACCACGACTAACTTGATCGATAGCATCATCAAGGCGAATGATAAAGGGAAAATTAAGATTAAAAAAGTAATTGATAATACCGCCAAAGAAGTAGAAGTTCAGATTGATCTCGCAGCGGGTATTTCTCCTCAAATTACGATTGATGCATTATATGCTTTTACCAATTGTGAGGTT
Source organism: uncultured Saprospiraceae bacterium (assembly GCA_937995675.1). GTDB lineage: Bacteria > Bacteroidota > Bacteroidia > Chitinophagales > Saprospiraceae > JALZUU01. The sequence continues at coordinate 14,581 of CALKJE010000072.1, read as the reverse complement.
TCTATTTCTCCCAATGCTTGTGTGATTATTGATGATAAACCACACTTTTTGTCTGTTAATGATATTTTGAAATTCTGTACGCAGCGAACAAAGAATTTGCTTAAAAAAGAATTAGAAATCAAATTATCAGAACTAGAGGAGAAATGGCATTTTGCGAGTTTAGAAAAAATATTTATTCAGAATAGAATCTATCGTGAAATTGAAGAGTGTGAATCTTGGGAAGAGGTGCTTAAAGTAATTGCGAAAGAACTTAAAAAATACATCATTACGCCGGAGGATGGCAAGCCAAAGAAAGGAGATAAGCGCGTAAAATTATTAAGAGATGTTACGGAAGAAGATATCGCTCGTTTAACGGAAATAAAGATTCGTCGTATTTCTAAATATAATGCATTTAAAGCAGATGAGTTGATTGCTCGCTTAGAAGACGATATCAAACAAACCAAATACGACCTCAAACATTTGACTGACTTTTCTATTGCTTATTACCAAAATCTATTGGATAAATACGGTAAAGGACGAGAACGTAAGACAGAGATTACTTCTTTTGAAACAATCAAAGCTCGAGCAGTAGTAGCAAATAATACCAAGCTTTATGTTAGTCGTAAAGAAGGTTTTATTGGATCTGGACTTAAAAAGGACGAGTTTGTTTGTGACTGTGCAGATATTGATGACATCATTGTTTTCCGCAAGGATGGAGTTATGAAAGTGGTTCGAATGGGAACCAAAGTTTTTGTTGGTAAGAATATCTTACATGTGGCCGTTTGGAAGAAAGGAGACGAACGAATGACTTATAATATGATTTATCTAGATGCTAAAACAGGTAAGTCGATGGCGAAACGTTTTCCAGTAAAAGGAATTACCCGTGACCGAGATTACGACCTAACCAAAGGTGCTAAAGGCTCGCGAATCCATTATTTATCTGCCAATCCCAACGGAGAATCAGAGGTCGTATCTATCGTATTATCACCGACATCTAAGGCTCGAAAGAAAGTGTTTGATTACTACTTCGAAGAATTAGATATCAAAACTCGTTCAGTGAATGGAAATATCGTTACGCAATATCCTGTAAAGAAAATTACACTTAAAGAAGTAGGTAAATCTACTCTGGGTGCACAAAAAATATATATGGATAAGGTGAGCGGTCGTTTGAACACAGAGGAACGAGGTGTTTCTCTTGGTGAGTATGACACAGGTGATAAAATACTTGCGATTTATAAGGATGGTACCTATGAAGTAAATGAAGCGGATCTAACCAAAAAGTTTGATACCAAAGAACTACTACATGTCGGTAAGTTTAGTCCTAAGTTGGTCGTCAATGCCGTGTATTTTGATGGTAGTAAAAAATGGACCATGGTTAAACGATTCCAGATCGAAACCACGACCAATAATACGAAGTACAATTTTATCACAGAACATCGTAGCTCAAAATTATTCTTTGTATCTATCAAACCAAAACCGGTTATTTTATATGATGTAAAAGAGAAGAAAGAAAAGGTAGAGTATGAATTAAATATCGCGGACTTTATTGATGTAAAAGGTTGGAAAGCAGTTGGTAATAAGCTGGAAGAAAGCCGTATTATGAATGTTCGAGATAATACAAAAAATAAGAAAAAATTATCACCAGGCGATTCAATTGACTTCGATGTAGATGATAAAGGTCAAGGTAAGATGTTTTAAGCTATCATAAAATAATCTCTAAATATAAACGGTGACAACCAAAGATTACCAAGCGCTTGCTCCTTCTATTCCGCGACAGCCCGGGGTCTATCGATTTATTGATAAAGAGGATACGATCCTATATGTAGGTAAGGCAAAAAGTCTAAAGAGTCGTCTATCTTCTTACTTCGGTGAACGAAAAGACCGGATACGGAAAACCAAGGTAATGGTGAAGAATGCACACCGCATTGAATTCACCGTGGTAGATACAGAAGCAGATGCGCTTTTGCTCGAAGCAACCTTAATAAAAAAACACCAACCTCGATATAATGTAGCACTCAAAGATGGGAAAACTTATACCTATCTAGTGATTAAGAAAGAACGTTTTCCAAGGGTCTTTTTAACGAGAAAATTTATTCGAGATGGCTCTACTTATTTTGGTCCTTACACTTCTAAAAATAGAATTAAGATTATCCTTGACTTGATCAAAGAATTATTCCCTTTACGAACTTGCACTTACAACCTCTCTCAACAAAATATTGAAGCAGGCAAGTTCAAGGTATGTTTAGAATATCATATTAAGAACTGCTTAGGTCCTTGTGAAAATCTAGAATCAGAAGCCGATTATAATAAGAAAATTGAGCAGATAAAAAATATGCTCAAAGGTAATTTCGCAGCTGTGAAAAATCATTTTAAGGAAGAGATGACTAGGCTTGCGGAAAATATGGAATTTGAAAAGGCAGCGCAGATTAAAGATAAATTGACGGCTTTTGATAATTATCAAGGTAAGTCAACGATGGTCAGCCCGACTTTGAGAGACATCGATATTTTTTCTATTACGGATGATGAAAAATTAGCTTTTGTAAATTATATCAAAGTGCTCAATGGAGTAGTGGTCAATACATACACACAAGAGTTGGTCAAAAATTTGGACGACGACGTTATTCAATTACTTGAATACACCATCGTACAACTACGTGATAAGTTTAATAGCATCGCACCAGAAATAGTTGTTCCTTTTGAAATAACACCTCCAGCAAAAGATGTGGTAATGACAATCCCTAAGATAGGAGACAAAAGAAAATTACTCGATCTTTCCGAAAAAAATGGAAAGTATTTTATGTTCCAACGGAAAAAAGAGGACTTAACTAGGATGAATAAACAAACACCCGCTGAACGAATCTTGCGTACATTAAAGGCAGATTTACAGATGGATGACTTACCTTTGCATATTGAATGCTTTGATAATTCAAACATGGGAGGTGCTTTTCCTGTGGCTTCTTGTGTTGTTTTTAAAAATGCTAAACCCTCTAAAAAAGATTATCGTCATTTTAATATTAAAACAGTAGTCGGACCAGATGATTTTGCATCCATGACTGAAGTCGTCCATCGTCGATATCGTCGACTCCTTGATGAAGACCAACCATTACCCCAACTTATTATCATTGATGGTGGAAAAGGACAGGTAAGTGCAGCCTTAGAAAGCTTAAAGATTTTAGGACTAGATAAAAAAATTACCATGATTGGGGTCGCCAAAAGATTGGAAGAAATTTTCTTTCCTGAAGATTCTATCCCTTTGTACATTGATAAAAGATCAGAATCACTTAAACTGATTCAACAACTACGAAACGAAGCACACCGTTTCGCCATTACTTTCCATAGACTTAAACGTTCTCAGAATTTCACTTCCACAGAGCTTACCAATATTCCTGGGATTGGTGAGAAAACAGCAGCTAAATTATTACAAGAATTTGGCTCGGTTAAAAAGATAAAATTAGCAACCCATGCTGACTTAGCAGCAATAATCGGATCGGGAAATGCAGGAAAAATTCTCGCATATTTTAATAATTAAAGAAAAAGACTTAATTTTGAACAAAATAATTGTCTTTTTTGTGACATATTCATGCTTTTCTTGTCTTAAAAACATACAAATACCTTTTTAGGTACTTTCATCTAATTGTTTAAACACCTCTTGCCAAACAAATATTTAGTCCATTTTGGATTTGAGTGATTTCTATCTCAAATCTAAATGTTTTTTTTAAAACTGATCGGCCATCTTTGGTGCCATAATTACTATTCCGTTCCAAAAACAACTGTTAAAATAACTTCATTGAACATGGATGATCATGGCTCAATGACTTGGTTATTATTTATCATTTTCCAAATATCGAACCTGTATTCTCCATTTTGGAGTTAAGGCTATACACGTTTTTTATTATTTTTTTAACTATCAAAATTTACTTAATCATGAGAAGAATAACTTACTATTTTTCGTTTTTGTGTTGTTGTTTGCTTTGGCAACAGACAGCAAATGCCGGATCTAATCCGGATTTTACTGGGATTTCCTTGAATTGCCCAAGTAATATTACAATTCAAGCACAGGCTGGTGCAAATGGAGCGATCGTTAGCTGGAATACTCCCAATCCAACTACTGAATGTACGACCACTCAAACAAATTGTGGTGCACTTTCCAATAGTGCAAATGGTTTTACCTATATGGGACAATACAATGGTAGTAAGTATTGGTGCTCAAGTACCAATAATTACACTTGGCATGAAGGTAAGAACCTTGCCATTAGTCGAGGAGGATATCTTTTAACTGTGGGGAATAGCGGAGAAAATCAATTTATTAAAAATAATCTGATTGCTTCGCATGCTTGGATTGGTTACAATGATGCAGCAAGTGAAGGTAATTTCGTATGGCAAAACGGTGCTAATTCTTCTTATACTAACTGGGCACATGGCGAACCAAATAACTATAATAATTCTGATTATGTTGTAATGGTTAAGAATGATGGAAAGTGGAAAGACCGACAAGGACACGACCATTATGAAGTAGTTATGGAAAAAAGATGTCCAATTACTACGACTCCTGGAGTTGTATCTTTAAATCAAACAGCAGGCTTATCTAGTGGTTCTTTTTTTCCTATCGGAACAACTACTATTACCTACTTAGCAACAGATAATTGCGGTAATGATGCTTCTTGTTCATTCACAGTTACGGTAAATTCAGCTCCAGCTCCATGTGCTGGACAGGGAGGAGATTCAGATGGAGACGGAGTGTGTAACAACAACGACTGTCAACCAAACAATCCAAGTTTCCCAGCGACACCAGGAAGTGCTTGTAATGATGGTAATCCAGATACCGAAAATGATGTAGTAACTGCAGATGGTTGTGGTTGTGCTGGTACGCCAGTCCAAGTTTGTAATCCTACCCGTATTGCTTACTGGGATCTTGATGCTTGTGAATCATTCTCAAGTAATGGTTCTAATAATGATTTTAGTGAATTTACAGCCGTGACTAATACACCATCAGGTTTTTCTGTTGTGAATGCTTCTATTCTATCTCATGATGATGGAGTTCATTCTTGTACAGAAGGACAAAGTGGTATCGCAATTTGTAGTGGAATTAGAAATTCTTGTAGTTTTGTAGCTAATAGCAATGATGCTTTTAAATTCTCTATTACCGTAGCACCAACAAATGGAGGAACGGCTACTTTAACAAAGCTAAGTTTTTATGAGGCAGCTCCTTACTACTATTCTCACATTAGTGGAAATAGCGGTGATAACGATCCACCGTCACATTATGGAATGAGGGTATTGAAGAATGGTCAAGAGATCTACCGAAAAACGGGAAGAAATACGACAGAGAATTGGAGTTATGAACAGTTTAATCTAGGAAATGATCCTGACTTTGTATTTACTGGACAAACTACCTTCCAATTCGAATTACTAGGTTACTGTCGTCAGACTGGAACTACTGGATTAGCAGTATGGGATTTGGACGAAATCAAAATCTTTGGTTGTGCGGGTACTCCAGGTGCAACGGCTTCGGTTACGCAGCAAAGTGATTACTTGTACTTCGATGCTGTTAAGAATGATCGTGAGGTATCTATGAATTGGGTAACTAATACAGATTATAAGAACGATTATTTCGAAGTGGAAACTTCTACAGATGGAATCAATTTTGAGATTCTAGAAGAAGTGATGAGTATCAGTGATTCTCGAGAATATGTAAATTATCAAGCTAAAGATGAAGATGCATCTGAAGGAGTTAACTATTACAGACTGAAGCAAATATTTGCGGATGGAACTTACCGCTACTCTGAAGTGAAAGAAGTTTCATTTGATTTGAACCTCAAAGACTTCTCTGTTTATCCGAATCCTGCATTAGACCAAATCAATCTAAGCTTAGGTGCTTACGAAGGATTGTCTGCGGAGATTATGATCAGCAATAGTTTAGGACAGCCAATGCAGTCTCGTTCTATTGATGCATTGACGGAAGATGTGGTGAGATTTGAAATGCCAAATTATCAGCCTGGAGTTTACACCGTAAGAATCAAACTGGATGGTAAACGCCAAATGACAAAAATGTTTGTGATCAGTAGATTATAATCATTGATATCATTTGAATATCTCTAAATAAAAGAGGCTACTCGAACAATCGAGTAGCCTCTCTTTTTTAGAGTAAAATCTTATATCTCTGTTTACCTTAGAAGTTATAAAAACTACTGCACCATATGCTTATTAGTAAAGTATTTCTCTACAATTTCATCCAATATCTCAGGACTTAAAGGTTTATTCCTAAACTCAGAAATAACGTTCATACTTTCTGCCCTTTCTTTATCATATTTATTTAAAGAAGTAGTTAGCATAACTATTATTTTTGAAGAGTTACTTCCAAATTCCGATTCATATTTTTCTAAAAACCCCCAACCATCTAATTTAGGCATATTAATATCTACAAAAATAATATCAGGACTAGGTAGTCCACTTTCATTAGGAGTAGTAAGATAATCAAATGCTTCTTGCCCGTCTAATTTGGTAACGATATGTTTACAGGCACCATGATCTTGGATGACGAATTGATGTATGAAATTTGTTGCTTCATCGTCATCAACTAGTAATATAGAGTTCAGTTTGTTGTTCATATCCAACTATTTTATTTTGATCTTTTTTAATCGTAAAGAAAAATGTACAGCCTTTTCCAAGTTCTGATTCTACCCAGATTGCTCCTCCATGAATATCAACGACTTTTGCACAGTGTGCCAGTCCAATTCCTGTGCCCTCAAATTTGTCTTTTGAATGTATTCTATGGAAAATAGAAAAAATCTTTTCCACGTTTTTTGATTCTATCCCTATTCCGTTATCAGAAACAGTAAATAGCCAAAAATCTTTTTTCTCTATCGCAGCAATATCAATTTTAGGCTGATGACCCTTCATTTGAAACTTTAGGGCATTCGAAATTAAGTTTTGGAAAAGCAATCTAATTTCTGCTTCAATTCCTAAAATTTTTGGTAGTCTACCCCAGGTTATCTTCGCTTTTGTTTCATTAATCTTTAATGCCAAATCCTTTGATATTATTTCTAATATCTCAGCACAATCTATTTTCGTTTTTTCTCTTTTCTTGCCAATTATAGAGTAATCTAGTAAATCTTTGATTAAATCTCGCATCCGCACCGTTGCGGTGTCTAAATACCTCAGCATTTTAATTCCTTCTTCATCAAAATCTCTAGCATACTTTATTTTGAAAATATTAACCAAACTATTAATAGTACGAACAGGCTCTTGTAAATCATGAGAGGTGATATAAGTAATTTGTTCTAACTCTCTATTTTTTTTACCAATACTGGTCAAAGCCTGTTTTAAATCTTCATTCTTTTTTGAAATTTCTGCATTTGCTAGGTTTAGTGACTTTTCAATAGGAATATAAATAAAGACTACTTCTAGAATAAGAATAATCAAGGACATAAAAAATAAAAAGAACTCTGTTTTAATAATAAATTGAAGTTTCTTATCAGAAATTTTTTCTAAAGATTTTACAATTTTATCCATTTTGGGAAGAAAGGAGTTCTGATTTTGATTAATCAAACTCAAATTCAGTGAGGCCTTTCCAATATTGTTGAGTTGTGATTCAATAAACTCAATATTAGGATTTAATTCTTTTAATGCTAATCGGATTTCTGAATTAGTTATAGGAACTAATTTGTTAGACTTATCTTTAGACTGAAGTTTAAAATGAGAAGTTTTCCATTCAGCAACAAGTTTCTTTAAAAGATGGGGAGAGGCACTCTCTTTTTCTAATCTATAAAATTCCGCATTAATTCTTTGACTGAGCATTCTTTGCTTTCCAGCAATATTAATGGTATTAGCGTCATGTTTTTTTTGTGCCAACCAATACTGAATGAAAGCTTGATTTACAGATAAAAGAACGACCGTGATAATTATTCCAAATATATATCTAGTATTCATAAAATACCTAACTGATAATTTTTATTTCTGAAGTTGTTCAAAAAGTATGTTTAGAAACGAAGACAAAGGCTTGATCATCAGGACGAAGTTCTTTTTGAGTTTCGTAGCCGTAGCTACGAGACGAAAAAAAGCTGAAGTATCTGATGATCAATGCTTTGTCTGCAAGTTTGAAGATACTTTTTAAACAACTTCTCTATTAATTCATTGAGAATCAGTGATGTATAAACTTATTTTTAGATTAGTGAAAAATATAATACAATAACTATGCTAAAAATAACAGATTAGATAATGTTGAAAAGAAGGAGGCTTTAAATAAATTCGAAAATGTGAATTAGGTAGAACTAAAAATTTAGCTGATTGTATTTTTTGATTATTCGGGTAGCTGCCTTTTGATTTTTCATAAAAAATATTATTGGCGCTTAAAAAAGGATTGAAGTAATGCAATGTATTATTATTTATTATTATAATCAATCATTGATATCATTTCAATATCTCTAAATAAAAGAGGCTACTCGAAGAATCGAGTAGCCTCTCTTTTTTAGGAAGTTTTTAAATAACTCTTATTATTTAAATAAATATTATTGACAATTTGAATAGGCAATAACATGTTCAACTAAATCGCTCCAGCTTGGCTTCTTATACGTTTTTTTCATGTCTTTACAACCTTGAAATAAAGCCTTAAACTCATCTTTGTAGTCTTTCTTTTTAACTTTATAAGCAGCACCATCTCCTTTTGCTAGGTAGTACGATTTAGCATCTCCTCCAATCGCTTTGACCGGTCCAATGCCTAAACTCATGGTTTCTTTTGCAAAGGGATCATGGTAAACTTTTACTTGCTTACTAAATTCAGGATTTAATAATTGCATCAATAATTTTCTGTTTTTCTTCTTTATTTTAACATCCGCTAATTCGAAAAATACAAGTCCTTGCATGATGTAATCTTTGTTTAGATTCTCGGAATCCCAGTTATCTGCGTCGAAAAGCATCTCGTCAAGTTTACCCAATTTGTCAAGGCCGCTTGGTGGCAAGTACATATGCTGAATCTGATCTGCATCTAATTTATGCTTCGTTCCTTTTCCATCCTTTAATTTGATAAATTTAATCAAACCTTTTTTACGATCAATATCTTTGATGTTACCTTGAATTTCAGTTCCATCTTTCAGAGTAATATAGGCTGTTTTTTTATGAGAAAAACTAAGAGAAGGGCTTAATAATCGTTGCGCATTTAAAGCACCAAATAAAAAAGTGCTAAGTAATACTAATAGAAATCTTTGTGTCATAATAATTTTTTTAATTAAGTAATGCACAAAAATAGTAATTGTATTACAATATTATAGTTAAAGGTATTTTAATATATTTTTTAGAAAGAAAAAATAGAACGTAAAGAGGGAAAAAAGAAAGGGTATTTAGCTTAATAAGAGCGTTTTTTTATTATAACTGACGACTACGGATTTTTTCTTCTAGTTCTTCATCTTTTCCTCCTTTTTTCTCTAAGGCTTTTTGCCATTCAATAATGGCTGCTTCCGTTTTTCCGATTTGAAAAAGAATGTCACCGTAGTGTTCTAGGATACCAGGATTAGAATCTCCGCCATTATCAATCGCTTTGGTTAGCCATTCACGAGCGCTTTCATATTCTTTCATCTGATATAAAATCCAACCGTATGTATCTTGAAAATGTCCTTGATTAGGGCGTAGCTCATTAGCGAGTGCAGACATTTTTTTTGCCTTTTCTAATTGAACACCTCGTTCAGCTAGATAAAAACTATAATTATTAAGTAGATTAAAATCTTTTGGATTAAGTTGTAAAGCTTTGTCCATGTTAGTGTCAGACAAAGTATGCTTTCCGATCCGATGATACAGTCCACCGAGCCGAGCATATAAGTCAAATTGTAACCGTGGATTTTTACGAGCCATTAACAATGCTTGTTGATAAGAACTGATGGCTGCTTGATCTTTTTGATTGAAATCTAAAGCGACTCCATTAAAATAATATGCTCCCGCTTGATTAGGAAATAAATCAATTGCTTCATTTGAAATCGTTAATAGCGTATCATAGCTATTCGTCTCCAAATTGATATACATGATTTGTTCGTAAATACTATAAATAGTATTATTTAAAGAACGTGCTTTTAAATATTTTTTTAGCGCCTGTCTTTTTCGTCCCGAATAGTAAAGTAAATCACCAGAAACTGAATAAGCTTTTGCTTCGTCTGGATGCTGTTCTTCTAGAATGCTAGCTAATTGTAGCGTAGCGTTCATGATAGGTTCATTAGGCGTATCTACTACTTGACGAATGTAAGGAAGAATCTCTTTTATTTTTAGATCAATATCTACGTCTGACTTCGCAAATACTGGCTGTAGGCTATTTAGATAACTGACATCATCTCCTTCTACTTTTTTTCGATCGGCCAAAGCGATACTCGCTTGTGCATCATTGGGATCAATTTCTAAGATATCTTGGTATACCTTAGCAGCATTTTCTTCGTCTCCTAATTGTTTATACAAAGAAGCTAGCAAATGATGATATTCTAGATTATAAGGATCAGAAATAATTAATAGTTGGTAAGTCTCAATTGCTTTGGCAGGTTGTCCAATTCCTAGATAGAGTGCCTGTTTTTTGCGAGAGATTTCTTCAGAAATACCAATCCGATTTTCTAACATAGAGTAGACTTCGATAGATTTTTCTGGCTGTTTGGCTTTCATTAAAAGAAATGCCCATTTGATATAATAGTATTCATTGTAGGGAGCATCGCTGACTAATTTTTCAAAAATTTTGGCTCCATCTTTATATTTACCCTTACGGTCAAATAGATCTGCCAAAAACATCTGATACCAAGGATTCTGCTGGTCTCCGGCGATAGCCATTTTTATACTGGCCATCGCTTTGTCTACATTATCAAGTACATCGTATAATCGCGCTAGCTCATAGGCTGCAGCGTGGTTGCGCTTATCTCGCTTTAGGACTTCTTTAAATAAATAGGCCGCGTTTTCATAGTTACCTAATACCTTTTCACGGGAAGCATCAATAAAGATTTTCTCCGTTTCTACCTGATCCTCTGAAGGTCGTATCTGAGCAGACAAAGAAAGGGTAGCGCCTGCAAGCAGACTCATGGTTAATAACAAAATGAAAAAGCGACGAATAATCATATTATGTATTTTGAAAAATCACCTAAGCTCAGCTCAGATGCTTTTCCTTCGTAATCAACCTTATTACCTAACATAGAATTGCTCATGTTGGCATTGGTTACGGTGCTGTCCTCTTGAACAATACTATTATTGATAACGGAACTATCAACTAAAGAATTGTTTCCAATGGAGGTATAGGGGCCAATAACCGAATTTTTAATAACGGCATTTTTACCAATAAAACAGGGAGGTAAAATTACGGCATTTTCAACGGTTGCACTAGGATCAATGTGGTTTTCTGTGCCCATAAAGGTTAACATACGTTGATTTGTGTGTACAACTGCGTCTTTATTTCCACAATCTAGCCATTCATCGATCTTTCCTGGACGGAATTTAAGCCCTTTAGACTTCATATTTTCCAATGCACTGGTCAATTGGTATTCTCCTTTATCTTTGATTTCATTGTCAATCACATACTGTAACTCATCGCGAAGATTTTCACCATCTCGGAAGTAATAAATTCCAACAATCGCTAGATCAGACACAAAAACAGGTGATTTTTCTACAAAATCGGTAATTACTTGATTATTATCCACTTTTACGACACCAAATGCAGAAGGGTCTTCTACTTTTTGTACCCAAATAACACCATCTTCATTTGGATCAAAGTCAAAACTAGCACTAAAGAGGGTATCAGAAAAAGCTACGAAGCAGTTCCCTGAAAGACTTTCTTTAGCACATAGAATGGCGTGCGCAGTACCTAATGGTTCGTGCTGTTGATAAACACTTCCTTTCGCTCCCAATGAAGCAGCAATATCCTTTAGCTGTTGCGGAACTTCAGGTCCAAAATCACCGATAATAAAAGCGATTTCCTCTACTTTACCAGGATATCCTTTAGTGAGATCTTCCACTAGTCTTTGTACCATTGGTTTTCCAGCAATCTTTACCAGTGGTTTTGGAGTCGTGAGCGTGTGTGGGCGTAGACGAGAACCACGTCCTGCCATTGGAATAATAATCTTCATTTTTAAGAATTGTGTATTTTATAAAAAAAATGCCAAGTAATGAGCACTACTAGCAGATATACTGATATATACGTAAAATTACGAATTTGGTTATAAGAGGATCCTTTTACTGGACAAAAAAATAACCCAGACTAAAAAGAAGGTCTGGGTTATTTTATGACTTTATCTATTTGAATTGAATTCTATTCAACTACGGTTACTTTAAACATATTGGTTCGGTGCCGACGTTTTATCGGCATACTTCCAATATTTACCACCACATCATCAACTTCTACAATCTCATTATTCTTCAAAATATCATTTACATCATGGATCGTTTCATCGGTGGTCGTAAATTTATCATAATAAAAACATTTTACGCCCCAAGCTAAGTTGAGCGTAGAAAGCATGTGCGCTTTTTCGGAAAAGATATAAATCTTCGTATTCGGACGGAAGCTAGAAACTTTAAATGCCGTATACCCTGAACTGGTCATCCCAACAATCGCTTTCGCATCAATTTCTTCCGCCGTTTTAGCAGCACTGAAACAAACTGCATCAGAGATAAAGGTTCTAGACTTCTTGGTAGGCTTCGGTCTACGTCCTTTAATACTATAGGTTTTTTCAGCTTCTTCAATAATCTTATTCATGGCTTCTACCACCTTAACAGGATGCACACCAACAGAAGTCTCACCACTAAGCATCACCGCATCTGCTCCATCTAGTACGGCGTTGGCAACATCGGTGATCTCAGCTCTGGTAGGAATTGGCTGCGTAATCATACTGTCCATCATATGGGTCGCTACAATTACTGGACGAGCATATTGTAGACAACGATTGATAATATGCTTTTGTAGAATAGGGAGCTTTTCAATCGGCATCTCTACTCCTAAATCTCCTCGTGCTACCATAATACCATTGGAAGCTTTGATGATTTTATCCAACTTATCGATAGCTTCTGGCTTTTCTATTTTTGCCATGACTTTGGCTGGATGATTGGCCGCTGCGAGGCGAGCCTGTAAATCTTTTATATCTTTAGCAGAACGAACAAAAGAAAGTGCGATCCAGTGGACAGGTAAGGTAAGGATATATTCTAGATCAATCTCGTCTTTTGGTGTCAAAGAAGGAAGTGATATCTTAGTATTTGGTAAATTAACTCCTTTGTTGGAGGATAATTTTCCACCAAAAAGTACCTTTAACTTTACTTCGTCTTTTTGATTGGTGCTGATGACTTCTAGCATTAATTTTCCATCATCAATCATGACTTTTTCACCAACTTTTACATCTTGTGGAAACTGTTGGTAACTCATATAGATTTTCTCACGTGTCCCAATACACTCTGTATTAACAAAAGTTAGAACATCTCCCTTTTTTAGCATCAAGCCATCATCTTTTATCTTACCGACTCTTAATTTAGGACCTTGTAGGTCTGCTAAAATACTGATATGGTAGTTGTACTTTTCGTTAATATAGACGATATGGTCAATGACTTTTTTATGATCGCTGTGCTTTCCGTGGGAAAAATTGAGTCGAAAACAATCAACTCCAGCATTAGCTAAGGCAAGTAAATTTTCGTAAGAACTGGAAGCTGGACCTACGGTAGCAACTATTTTTGTGTTTTGGTGATCTATTCTTTTCATAAAAAAAAGTTAAAAAAGGTGATACTGAAAAGTGTTTTAATAGGGGTTAAATATGGAAATTATTGTATGATTCTATTTTTTTGAGCGCCTATTTTAAGAGAGCAAACTACTTGTAATTCCCCTAAAACAAGGCTAATATACAATAATGTCTCTATAATAAGTGGTCAATTGAAAAGTATTAGTGTGTTTTTTACAATAAATACCTTCGAATAACGCTATTTAAGTAGGGTAAGTGAACAATTTTACGCCCAAAATGTATTAAATTATATGATTCACATTGGATTAGTAGTGCAAAAAAGAGGTAAAAACTTTGGTTATCAACGTTCTTATAGCTTACTTTGCAATACTTTTGGAATTTAACAAACTAGAAATTATTATTATGTCAAACATTGCTGAAAGAGTTAACAAGATCATCGTAGACAAATTAGGAGTCGATGAATCAGAAATCACGCAAGAGGCTAGCTTCACCAACGATTTGGGAGCAGACTCACTTGATACAGTTGAATTAATTATGGAATTTGAAAAAGAATTTGATATTTCAATTCCTGATGAACAAGCGGAAAACATTACAACTGTCGGTCAGGCAGTAGAATACCTGCAATCTCAGATTGAGGAATAAACTAGACCTTCCTACAGAGAAATTGAAAAGCGGAGATCATTGTCTAATGACAAGTATTTCTGCGTGATTTAACCATCATACTGCAGATTAGAGGATGAGTAATCATTCTCTAATTTGTTGTTTTACACCAAATTTATGAAAAGGGTTGTTGTAACAGGCCTAGGAGCACTTACTCCTATCGGAAATAACCTGCAAGCATACTATCAGGGTTTACAAAACGGAGTTAGCGGAGCCGCTCCCATCACTCGTTTTGATACCACCGAATTTAAAACAAAGTTTGCTTGTGAGGT
>CALKJE010000071.1 GCA_937995675.1 uncultured Saprospiraceae bacterium | reverse complement strand
AGATCAAATTATTAATTTTTTTATGAATTATTTTAAAATAAAATAAAACGTGAAATGAATGCAGTTTAACGAACGCTTCTCTAATCAACTTTTATAATCGAGCAGAAAATCCTTCACTGACTCATCAAACTGATCTCCATCTGTTCCGTGAAACTTGACCATTACAGGTATCGCAAATATAGGTAATAAATTATCTACGATAAATTTTTGGTGAAGTTGTAATCGCATCGCATCTTTTTCAGTCGTAATAATCACTTTTCGGCGACTATCCATTTGTTCAAAACGCTTTTTTAAATTTGATAGATCAAATTTAGTAAAATAATGGTGATCCTCATATTCTAATATCTGCACCGAATTAACGAGCGGATTAAGGTAATCAAGCAAATATTCTGTACGAGCAATGGCACAGATTACGAGAATATCCAAATTGTCATCTAGGATCAGCTGTCGGCGATAGTCGAAAATATAATTAGGACGTTGGTATTCATAATAAGAGAAAAAGATTTTTTGTCGTGGAAGAAGACTAAGTTCTTCAACCATTGCTTGTCGATCTTTGTCAGATAATACCGGAGGACATTTAGAAACAATGACATAATCGGCTCGCTGATAAGCAGAGCGCCATTCTCGCAAACGACCAGAAGGCAATAGGTAATCTTGTGTAAAAGGATATTGATATTCTGTTAATAAAATATTTAAATCCGGATGGATCGCACGATGTTGAAAAGCATCATCGAGGAGAATGGTTTGGATTCTAGCATCGTGTTTTAGTAGCTCCGGTATTGCGAAGGTTCTACTCTCAGAAATGCTAACGGTAATATTGGGAAATTTTCTTTTAAACTGCAGTGGTTCGTCACCGACTTGTTCCGCAGTATTATTGCGCTGTACTAGTGAAAAACCTCTGGTCTTGCGACCATATCCTCGACTAAGCGTAGCAACATAAATATAATCTTTGAGTAATCGTACTAAATATTCGATATGCGGAGATTTGCCTGCACCACCGATAGAAAGATTTCCTACTGAAATAGTCGGTACGCTAAATCGAACACCTTTTAGCAATCCCCAGCGATATAATAAATCGCGGATACTGATTGCTAGCCCATAAAGGAGCGAGAGCGGAGCCAACAGTATTTTTATCAGTTTAGATTGCATATTTTAATACTAAATTTTAAAATGCTAGTTGGTCGGCTAATCAACCCCTACTTAACAAATATCCTAAATCTACTTGCGGCAAACAAGTTTGTCACCTACTCAATTTATTTTATTAACCTTGATTCATATAATCTTTATCAAAGCACAAATTTTGCAAAAGCAGGTGGAGTTCTTAGAAACTTCTATTTTTAATTTTACCTTTGCTCACCCTATCAAATATCTAAGATTCGCTCAGGGAGGTGTCGCTACCTTGTCTCTAAAAACAAACAGAACGAAGATTTTATGAAAGCAATGATTCTCGCTGCTGGTTTAGGTACACGCCTAAGACCCCTTACTAACGACCGTCCTAAGGCAATGGTTCGCATTCAAGGGATTCCTTTGCTTGAAATTGTCATTCGACGGCTACAATTTTTTGGAATCCGTGAATTTATCATTAATACACATCATTTTGCGGATCAGATCACTGATTTTTTAAAAGACAAAGATAATTTTGGTGCGACCATTCATATTTCTCATGAAGCCGAAGAACCGCTTGAGACGGGAGGTGCCTTAAAGAAAGCAGCACCATACTTTTCGGATGGATCCCCTTTTTTGTTGTGTAATACGGATATTCTAACCACGTTAGACTTTTATCAATTTTATCAATATCACCAAAAGAGTAAAGCGATGGCTACTTTAGCTACTCGTCAACGGCCTACCTCTCGCTATCTTATTTTTGATGAAAAAAATACGCTTAGTGGCTGGACCAACGTCAAAACGGGCGAATTGAAGATGGCGCGACCGATTGTTGGTAAGCTACAGCTTCGCGCTTTTAGTGGTTTACATGTGATTGATCCGAAATTATTCCAGTATTTTGGGAAGAAAGATAGATTTTCAATCATTGATACTTATTTGATCGCTGCCGCTAAATCTATTATAAAATGCTATCCAGATAAGGAAAGTATCTGGTTAGATGTCGGAAAAACGCCTGCTATTGAAGCGGCAGGAAAAATAGTTGGACAAGTATTAGAGAATAATGTTGTGGATATTTTTCGGGATTGACTGGATTATCCGTAAAATTGTACTTAGAAACCTACTATTATGAGCAAACTTCCCGTCGGAACTTTTATTAATATGGCTACAATCGTATTGGGTAGCTTAATTGGATTGTTATTTCAACAAATTTTTCCTGAAAATATCCGAGATATTACCTTCCTAGCAGTAGGGTTAGGAGTATTAGTGATTGGACTACAAATGAGTCTAAAAGTTCCAGACGAATATCTGCCGATTTTTATTATCAGTTTGGTCTTGGGTGGAATCATTGGTGAATTAATCGGAGTAGAAGACTTTTTGGATAATTGTGAACTATGGATGCGAGCCAATTTTAAGTTTGGCCAACAACGTTTTAGTGAAGGATTGATGACAGCCGTGGTTTTGTTCTGTGCCAGTTCAATTACCATTATCGGCGCTATCGAAGAAGGAATTCAAGGAAAACGAGAATTATTGATCGTCAAAGCGGCCTTAGATGGCGTTACCTCGATCGCTCTTGCTTCTACTTATGGGATGAGTATTTTGCTATCTATTTTTCCTATGTTGATCATCCAAGGTGGATTGACGCTTTTGGCAAGTCAAGTAAAGACTTTATTTACCAAAAATACCTTGGCTGTATTAAGTGGCGTAGGTGGTTTATTGATTGTGGCGGTTTCTGTAAAAATGTTAGAACTAGGGAATTTTAGAGTGGCTAATTTATTGCCTTCGTTAGTGGTGGTGGTCTTACTGACTTGGATTCAGCGGAAGTTTAAATTTAAGTTTTAGTTGGAAAAAATTAATAATGGCACTTTTGACGTGTTAGTTTTTAATGAAAAATTAGTAATGCTTGTCTCGCAATAAGGTGAAGTCCTCACATCAGGAAATTCTGTAAGTTCGGCAAAAAAATTACGGGAATTTACCCCGACCCTGAAGGGAGTTCCCGTAATTTTTTTTCCTTATTAATCCACCAATCAAAATCTATTCATACCGTAACGATTCAATCGGATCTAATCGAGAAGCTTTTAAGGCCGGATATAATCCTGAAAATAATCCCACGACCATACAGGTAGCAATACCTACACTAATCCATAGCCAAGGCATTAAGAAGCTGCCTCCTAGAAAATAGGTAACAATATTTCCCATCAAAATTCCTAGGATAATACCAATGATTCCGCCGATCTGACAAATGACGATGGCCTCCGTTAAAAACTGAATAAGGATATTTCGTCGAGTGGCGCCGAGTGCTTTGGTGATTCCGATTTCTCTAGTCCGTTCGGTAACCGAAACCAACATGATATTCATCAAGCCGATGGCCGCACCAATTAAGGTGATTAAACCAATAATAATGGCACCCATTCGGAGGGTAACGGTATTCTCTTTAAGGAAGCTTACCAGTCCATCACTCATCCGTATTTCAAAATCATTTTCTTGAGAAAGACGAAGATTACGAATATTTCTGAATAGTCCGATGGCCGCTGATTCGGCTCCTTCTAGATCTTCAGAGCTATTGGTGGCAACGTTGATGCTATAGTTGGTCCTTGCTGTTCCATAATAATTTTTGACACTGAGCAATGGTACCAAAACGACTTTATCTTCACTCTGATTCATGCTTGAACCTTTGGACACTAAAACACCAATAACTTTGTATTTTATATTCCCAACTGAAATTACTTGTCCCAGTGCTTTATCTGATTTGCCTTTAAATAAGAGGTCTACCAAATCTTTACCGATGATGGCGCGGTTGTTACCGTTTTGAATCTCGGTGAGCGAAAGCGCACGACCCGTCTCTAATTCGAGTCCTCGAAGGTTGAGATAATTTTCGTCAATTCCAGTTAGTCGGATATTGGGATTGGTTTTTTCTTTGGCGTATTTAACCGTTGCATTTCGAGTCCCCGTCATATAGATACTTACGGTACCTGGGTAGTCAAATACTTCTTTAAATTTAGTGGCTTCTCTGAAAGAAATTGGATCTCCTCGTTTGGCGCGTCGTCCGCCCCGGTTGCCCGAAGCACGTCCACCTGCTGGTCGGATCGAAAAGGAATTTGCACCAAGACTAGAGAAATTATCATTGAAAGAATAGATCGCAGTATCGATCGCGGTCAAAATGCCAATTAAGGCCATGATACCTACGGCAATAATCATTACCGTCAGGATGGATCGTAAAAGATTAGAACGAACGGCGCTAAGCGCTACTTTGATGTTTTCTAGAAATCCCATATTTTCTATTTGCTAGTGCTGAAGACACTAAATTTCTATGTACTCAACGATGTGAGAATTTTTCAAGCGCAACTGCAACTGCAATTTCAATTTCAAAAGCTTGTCCGACAGTAGGCGGGCAAATACATCTATCGTGTTTTCTTAAGAATCTCCCTTTTCCGTTATTCTGTCTGCGGTCTTTTGTGGCAGAATTATTTCCCTTTAACAAATATAGTTTCTTGTCTATCAGTTCTTGCGCTTGAAGTTGTTTTTGAATTTGAATTTGAAAAAACAACTATTGTTACGCTTTTACAAAATGCTGTCCAATGGTTTTTAACATCGTTTCGTGGGTGGTTTTAGTGCCTACGACAATATTTTTTCCAAAAAGATAATTATTTCCTCCATAAAAATCAGAGACTTTACCTCCCGCTTCTTCTACCAAAATAATTCCGGCAGCAACGTCCCAAGCATTTAAACTATATTCAAAATATCCATCAAATCTACCACAGGCCACATAAGCCAAGTCAACGGCGGCAGAGCCTAATCTACGAATCCCTCGGGTGCGCTCTACGAAATTGCGTAATACTCCGAAGTAGGCATCCATATGTTCAAAATCATAATAAGGAAATCCGGTAGCAATCAGTCCATCTTCAAAGACAGTATTATCGCTGACGGATATTTTTTGATCATTCAACCAAGCGCCACCTCCACGATATGCGTAGAAGCATTCTTCTTTATTTACTTCATAGACAATTCCCATGATGATTTGGTTCTCAAAACGTAGGGCGATGCTTATAGAAAAAATAGGAAGTTCGTGTAAAAAGTTGGTCGTTCCGTCCAGTGGATCGATTATCCATTGGTAAGTTCCTTCGGAAGCGACAATCGTTTCTTCCTCGGTAAGAAAGGCAGCTCCGTCGAGTCTAGCTTGTAAACCAGAGACGAGTCGCTGTTCTGCGGTTTTGTCTACATAGCTCACCAAGCTATTTTTACTTTTGGTTTCGATTGAGTTTTCGTCAACCTTGCCTACTTGTTTTTTAATAAAACTACCTACTTCTGCAACTAGTTGACGAGTAGAATAGCAAAGTTTTTCTAATTGTGGTTTTTCCATCCGGTGATTTAGACTTGAGAGATTTTTTTGTTTTTTATTTTAGACCGTAAACTTACAGAAACTTTTTGTGAGAAAGAGGTAACTTATCACCTATAAAAGGCTATTTGTTAATCTTTTAAATTTTTTTTAATAAATCGCTGTAAGATCCATTGATCAAATCTGCCTTTTTAATTCCAAATAATGCCATATATTTTTCACATTGTTTTTCTAAAACCGCTATATCTCCAGTCTCTTCCTTATCCATAACTTCAATTTCCATAAAATCTCCTAATCCCTTTACTTGGTCAACATGAAATTTTACATTCTCAAAAAAATAAATGGCTCGGTGTTTATCAACGACCACTTTCTGTCCTAAAGCAGTGGTGAGTAAATTTTTCAACTTGTCGCTATTTTCCTGCTCTGGATGATAGAGTAAAAAACTAGAAGCTTTGGGGCCAGCTTGATCAGGACGTTGGTAGAAAATTAAACTATTTTCAATATTACCTTGACGTAGCTTTAAACGCCCATCCGGAACCATAAAGTAAGTATCAATTTGATGGTCAATTCCTCGGTAGTCCGCTCCTAAGTTTTCTAAAATAGACTTGATATGGTCAGGTTGACTAGTGCGAGCTTTGATTTCTATGTTAAGCATGTTTTTTTTCGTAAAGATAATATTATTAAGAAGTCGATAAACTATTTTCCAATTATCTAGTTAGCTTATTGCCTAGTTTCCAATGCAATTTTGCGGTTGAAGAAGGCCAACGAGCTAACCGGCCAACGAGCCAACCAGCCAGAAAAAATAGTATCTTTGTAACGTGCAGAATCTGGAACGCTTAATAGCTTTATACCGCGAAGACAAACGCGTGGAAAAAATTGTCGCTCAACTCTCAACGTCTCCACCGCCCCGAACACAACTTAGCGGAGTAGTAGGCGCACTGGATAGCTTTGTCCTAGCGGGAACATATTTGGCCGCTCCTCAGTTTCACCTTGTTATTTGTAACGATAAAGAAGAGGC
>CALKJE010000070.1 GCA_937995675.1 uncultured Saprospiraceae bacterium | reverse complement strand
TAGATGATACAAATGGAACAGGTTGTGATCAAACCATCACACGAACATATACTGCAACGGATGATTGTGGTAACGTAACGAATGCAACTGCAACGTTGACTATTGTTGATGACGAAGCTCCTGTATTTACAAACGTACCTCCAACGTTGGATGTAAACTGTGACGAGGTTCCAGAATTTACACCACCTACTGCAGAAGATAACTGTGGTGATGTAGCCTTGACGTTTGTTGAAACAGAATCAGGAGAACTTTGTGATGAAGGATTCTCTCGTAAGCGTGTGTGGACGGCGACGGATAATTGTGGAAACACTGCAACGGTAGAAACGGCTATCTGGGTAAACAAAGACAATACTCCTCCAGTATTTACTTTCGTACCACCTACAAATATTATGATCAACTGTGAAGACTTCCCACCAACATTTGGTAACGTAGAAGTGGAAGATGATTGTAGTGGAGTGACCATTACTTTTGAAGATGATTATGTATTCGGTGATGAGAATAGCTGTGACAACGGTGAAAACTTTGACTACCGTCGAAGATGGACTGCAACTGATGGTTGTGGAAACGAGTCTACTGCTGAACAGAAGTTCTGGGTAATGGCCGGTCCTGCAGCTGCCACGATTAGTGGTGCTTTAATGACTGAGGAACACGAAATGACGGATAACGTTATGATGACTTTAGAGAATTCTAACGTTGGCGATCAAACGCAACTATCTACGGATGGTAACTTTACATTCCCAGCATTCTTGAATCAAAATTATACGTTGATTCCTGAAAGAGATGATGATGTATTAAACGGAATCACGACTTATGATTTGGTAATAATGGGACGTCACCTATTAGAAATCGAAACATTAGATAGTCCTTACAAGTTGATTGCAGCAGATATCAATAACAGTGGAAGTATAACTTCTTTGGATATGATTAAGCTACGTAGATTAATCCTACACATCGATGAGACAATTGACAACAATACTTCTTGGAGATTTGTAGAGAACGAATATGTATTCCCTGATCCAACGAATCCATTTGCTAATACTTTCCCAGAAGTTTCTAACTTCAATGGACTTACACAAAGTCAGGTTGCTGACTTTATGGCCATCAAAATTGGTGACTTGAATGGAAGTGCTGCTGCGAATGCATTAGCTGCAGGTGATACGCGAAGTTCAGATGGAGATTTAGTTTTCCAATTGGATGATGCAGATCTTACCGCTGGAGAGCAATATGAAGTAGCATTCAAAGCAAGCGATTTTGCTGCTGTAGAAGGTTACCAGTATACGTTGAATCTATCTGGCTTAGAGCTAGTAGATGTGAAGGCGGGTGCATTACGTGGCTTGACAGCTGAAAACTTTGGTATGACGAATCTAGATAGAGGAATCTTAACCACGAGTTGGAATGCGCAAACTGCTGTAACGGTAGCAGATGATGAAGTATTATTCACTTTAGTAGTAGAAGCTACCGAAGCAGTTAAGTTGAGCAAAGCACTACGTGTAAGCTCTGATCTAACACCTGCAGAAGGGTACAGCGAGACAAGTGATAAATTGGCAGTTAGTCTACGATTTGGCGAAGAAGGTACGATTGGTGCAGAAGCATTTGCATTATACCAAAACCGTCCAAACCCATTCGGAGCAGAAACAACGATAGGTTTTAGCCTACCAACTGCCATGGATGCGACGTTGACGATCTACGATGTATCAGGTCGAGTATTAAAGCAAGTTACGCGTAACTATGCTGCTGGTTATAACGAAGAGTTGATTGAGCGTAACGAGTTGAGTGCTACAGGAGTACTGTACTACCAGTTAGAGACAGCAACGGAAACAGCGACTAAGAAAATGATCTTAGTGAAGTAATACCGAACGATTATTTGCCGAAAGGCGAATTGAAATATAAAGTGGCTACTCCGTTTCTTCGGGGTAGCCACTTTTTTATTTTTTAACCATCAAAATTAAAAATAACTAATATTATATTTACCTATAAGTAGGTATATCATTCAGTATTGAATCTCATTACCTTTGTCGTAGAAAGGCCTCCCACCATTTTGCAAAAATCAATTTACATGCGACATAACATAATATGGTGTTTTCTAACGGGAGTCTTTTTTCTACTTTCTTTTGGGAACACGGAAGCACAAGAGATTGCTGATATTCGATACACGGTTGATGAGGAATTACCGAAGGTATATTGTATTAATGGATTGGCAATAAATTTCACAAAAGAAAATAAATCAAAAATAATTTCTGCTCAAGAGATTAATCTTGGTAGTAGTGATAATATTGGAATTAAGAGGCTAAAGATAGAGAAGCACCGTCCAAATGCTACTGCACCATTAGATAGCGCAATCGATAAAATTAAGTTTACAACAAAAGATTTAGGCAAGCATAAAATCGATTTATGGGTAGGAGATTTTGGTGGTAACTGGGCCAGAAAAAGTACTTATATTTTAGTGTCAGATTTGACGCAAGTGAAATCAGAAATAGTGAATGAGGTTTATGCTAATAATTATCCTAATCCTTTTTCTGAGCGTACTCAGATAAGTTTTGAGATGCTAAAGCAAGGACCAGCCACGCTCTCAATTTTAGATAGTAAAGGATTTTTAATAAAAAAAATAAAGGCTGTTTATCCGAAAGGAAAACAAGTCATCGAAATAAAGAAAAGTGATCTACCGACCGTCGGTGTGTATTATTATCAAATAATCACCAATCAAGGAAGTATCACAAAGAATATGATCATGGTGAATTATTAGGAGAGGAAAGAAATTATAATCCCATAGTGCATAATGAAGGTAGTCGCTCGACTACCTTCCTCTCTTTTTTTACCCATTTGTAAAGATAATTCTTAAGCCAAACATCAATGGCCGGTCTTGTGAATCATTCACAGTAGATTCTCCATTTAATTTAATATCGAAGTCATTATAATCAATATTAGTAATAGGGATTTTAACAAAAGGGCGAAGTGATAATCGTATTGCATTAGATCCTGGGGTGTTAAATCCTAGGTAAAAAGTAGCACCATAATTATTCTCACTCAGAAATACAGTTTTATTATCTTGTTGATCTCGTTTGGCTTTAATTTTTGTAATATTAAAATCAATAGATCCACCATAAGAAAACCAGTCAAACTGATTGTCTATTCCAAAAGAAAAAGTCTGGAATCTTCCTAATAATTTTATGGAAGTCACATTGTTGTCTATCTCATTCAGGATCGCTTCTTCATCATCAAATCGATACACCCATGTTGCTTCTATGCCGATAAATTCTATTTCATAACGAAGCCCGAAAAGTAAGCCATTACTTAACCCAAAATTACTAAATGGAC
>CALKJE010000069.1 GCA_937995675.1 uncultured Saprospiraceae bacterium | reverse complement strand
GAGATTCGAGATGGCTTGACGTTGGAAGATGGATTAGCTCCAGTAGATAAAGTTTCTTATGTAAAAGAAAAAGGTAAAAACGAAGTTGGGATTGAGATTCATATTGGAAGAAATCGAATCGTCCGCCGGATATTTAAGCATCTAGGCTACCATGTTGTTCGCCTGGATCGTACATACTATGCTGGTCTGACTAAAAAGGATATTCCTCGGGGAAAATATAGGTTATTGAACGATCGAGAGGTTTTAATGCTAAAGCACTTTGTCTAGATTTTACTAGATTCCTTTTAATTTTAAATCACTTCTAATATTATTATCCCTTATCTTTACGTTTAATGAATCACAGTTAAGCATTAGAAATAAGTATCTATTCGCTTTTCTGCGCATTTTTTTATAAAACTTACATTCATGAAAAACGGTAAAAACCTGATGCTTTTTCTATGCTTTAGCCTATTTGGTCTGGCATTGACGGCACAAGATTCGACGACGGAGTATGATTATACAGTACATGTTGGCGCATTTTTTAAACCTAAAATGGAGGATTTCGATCGCATTCAGTCACTCGGATTTATGTATGCCGAAGCTGCTGAGCAAAATTTAACTAGAATCTATCTTGGTCGTTATCCCAACGAAACAGTTGCTTATAAAACCCTTGGACAGATTAAAAATAGTGGATATCCTGATGCTTTTGTAACACGCAAGAAAATAGATGTCAACGCTATAACGTACAGTATCTATTTAGGGACAGAGCGTCTAAACGGACCCATTAATTGGGCGGATTATAATCGAGCTGGAAAATTATACGCACTTATCAATAATGGTCTAATTGAAATTTATGCTGGACAACATGACACCGCTGATGAAGCCAATCGCATCTTGGCAGCTACTCGGAAAATTGGATTAGTCAATGCAGAGGTTAAATCGATTAATCCTGGTCATTTGCGAAAAGTCACAGAATTTGAAGCAGGTATTCCGATCAAAAATATTGTGCTTGCACCAGTAGAACAGATTATTCAAGTTCAGGAAGTGCTAGCGGAAAGAGGACCGGCTGAAGTAAAAAGAGGTCCTAATCTCATGGTGGTAAAAAATACCAATATCAATACCGCTCCTTCTTCTGCTACGACTCCCCCAACTACCACTACGATTCCTGAAACCTATGATAATGTTGCAAGCAAACGCATCGAAGTAGAACCAGAAACAGAAAATAAAATACCGACGCCACCTGCTCGAGTTCCAGCTGAAAAAACAGAAGATATTTTAACAGAAAAAACGGTCAGTACACCTAAAGCTAAAATCAATACAGTAGCGGTTCCAAAAATTCGTCCTCAATCAAAAAGAACTTCTGTGCTGAAGTTACAAACCTTGTTAAAAGAAGAAAAACTGTATACTAAAAGCCTAGATGGATTCTATGGAAAAGGAACTGCACAAAGCTGGCATGCTCTACTAACCCAAAATACAAAATTCCGAAAATATCTTACTTATAATGATTGTAATATTACGTTACAATCTAAAGGCGAGACGGATCCTAATAAAGATTATTCTAAAAACGCAGACCCACTTTTTGATTGGGAAGAGCTAAATCTATTACGTCAAATTACCAGCGAACTTTGCGCAGAAGACCCAACAGAAGCTGAACTTGAAACAGCTGCCAGTCAACGAGCCACGATATTATTGTCTCCAGAAAAATTATCGGATGAACAAAGAACAGAAGTGCTTATTTGGAATCAAGAATTTTGGGAGGAAATTGCATTATGGAGTGAAAAAGCTGCGATCTTAAAAAAATGGAGTCTACCACTCAAAGCCTCATACCTTCAATCTCAAATTCGATTGGAAGACTACTTTATGGACAAAGGAAGGTCTCCACAAGAAGCAACTGGACAAGCCATCTATGTTTTGAAAACAATGATAGAACCATATTTAAAAAATTTATAGTCTCTTACGAGAAAATAGATACCTCTTTGTATTTGAAGTTTCTAAAAAAAGCCTAACCTGTGTAATCAGGTTAGGCTTTTTTCGTATGAATCTATTATGATTAGTAAATAGTAGATTTACTAAAAAATAGAATGTTCAAATTATACTATGAAGTTGTTTAAGAATGTTGACAAAAGGTGATAATCAATGATTTGTTCGTAACCATTGTGCTTCATTTTTAAAAAATAACTTCTATAATACTCCAAGCGTAAAATCCAATTGCATAGGAATATTTTGAGTCGCAGATCGTCGAGCACGAATCCTTATCACAATTCCAAAAGTCTCTCCCTCCAAATGTCTGGAAACATCTGGGATACTAGGATTTAAAACAATAGCTTCACCAGTATCTTCTCTTACTTGTTCACGATGCAAAATTTCTGTCGCATCCTCCATATTCTCTGAAAAAATTTCGATGGTGATTTCTTGAATGAAATCTAAATTTACTCCAGAAAAAATAGTGGAAAGACGTCCTGATTTCCCAACAATCTTTTCCACTTCTTCTTCCGTGACATTGGCTGCACCTAATCTTGCGAGTCGTTCATTTGGGATATTCTCAATAGTTAATTCCCAGATGGTAAAAGGGTTAAGCCCTACAGGTATCTCAAATTGGGTAACATGCGGTAAATCTGCGATAGTCACTAACTCTTTTCCACAATTATTAAACACAAAAGATAATAATAATAAGAGACTAATTTTTTTCATAATAAAATTTTTTCTCGAGGTTGTTTAAGATGTCGCTAAGTGCGCTAGTCTTCCTCATTAAATAGCTTTTAATAGATAATGCCAATATTAATTTATGATACTATTCCTAAAACGTAATTTAAATAATTATATTTACGAAACGACTAAAAAATTTTAAAAAGATAAACCAATGGGTGAACAAAAAGTATCGCTGGTAAAAAGCCAGGCCCAAATGCAGCGCTTTGTTCAGCATCTGCTGAATGACGTTCGGGCATTAGAACATATGATTGACAAAGGTATGTTCGAAAAAAACATTGTCCGAATCGGAGCAGAGCAGGAAATGTGTTTGGTAGACAATAAAACCTATAAACCAGTAAATAAAGCAATGGAAGCTTTGGGTATAATGAAGGAATACGAATGGGTAGAAACAGAGTTGGCTCAATTTAATTTAGAAACCAATCTTACGCCTCGAGAACTAAAAGGAAATTGTTTACGGCAGATGGAAAAGGAGAACAACGATAAGTTGGCTATTATCCGCAAACGTGTAGCCAAACTTGATACAGAGGTAATTCTGACAGGAATTCTTCCAACCCTGCGACAAAGAAATTTGGACATTGAAAACCTTACACCCAAAAAGAGGTACAAGGCATTGATGGAATCTATCAATCAACAATTGATAGGGAATTCTTATGAACTTCGACTATTAGGAATTGATGAATTATTGGTCAAACATGATTCACCGCTTCTGGAAGCATGTAACACCAGTTTTCAAGTACACCTTCAAGTTTCTCCTGATAATTTTGTCAAAATGTATAATATCGCTCAGACAATTGCTGCTCCAGTGATGGCTATAGCAGCTAATTCTCCGATCGTTTTTGGTCGTAGACTCTGGCATGAATCAAGAATTGCATTGTTTCAGCAAGCACTAGATACTAGAACAACACATGATCATATGCGAGAACGTAGTCCTCGAGTAAATTTTGGTAGCGGTTGGTTAAGAAAATCTATTCTGGAAATTTATAAAGAAGATATTGCGCGCTTTCGCGTTTTGCTAAGTAGTGATATTCAGGAAGATTCTATTAAAATGCTTAACAACGGAAAGATTCCAAAACTGAGAGCATTACAAGTTCACAACTCTACGGTTTATCGATGGAATCGACCCTGTTATGGAATTAGTCCAAACGGGCAGCCACATCTTAGAATTGAAAACCGCGTCTTTCCGGCCGGACCGACAGGACTCGATGAAATGGCTAACGCTGCATTTTGGATTGGACTAATGGTCGGAATGGAAGAATTGCACGACGATATTACCAAGCATATTAGCTACGCAGATATTCGGGATAACTTCTCAAAAGCTTCTCGTTATGGAATGGACTCTAAATTTAATTGGTTTAAGGAAACAAAAATCAGCGGAGAAGATCTAATCCTAAAGAAACTACTGCCAATTGCCCGGAAGGGTCTAAAAAATCATAAAATAAACTCTAGAGATATTGATAAATATCTTGGTGTAATTAAAGAGCGTACCACCAAACATATGAATGGAGCGCGCTGGCAACTACGCGCCTACACCAACTTGCTAGAGGAAACGAATCAAGATGAAGCACTCACTTGCCTGACTGCTTCTATTATAAAAAATCAAAAAGAAAATATACCTGTGCATAAATGGAAACTTCCCGATCTGAAAACAGATCTTGCTACTTATCATCCTCATGATATTAAGGTTGAAGAATTTATGGTGACTGATTTGTTTACCGTTCAACAAGATGATATTATTGAATTAGTAGGAGAAATGATGGATTGGCGAAAACTTAGATTCACACCAGTGGAAGATACCAAAGGAAATCTTGTAGGCTTGATTACCCTCCGTCATATCTTACGACATTATATTCATGCTAAAAAAATCAAGACGAAAAATAAATTAGTCAAAGATATTATGATTGCAAAGCCATTTACGATCGGTCCTCAAGCCACAATAGTCGATGCATTAAAAAAGATGAGAGAGAAAAAAGTAGGCTGTTTGCCAGTTGTAAAAGGTCGTGAATTAGTAGGGATTGTTAGCGAGGTAGATATTTTACAGGTAACAGGCAGGCTAATTGAAAGAATTGACAAAAAGTAAGGTCCGATTCTTGACAGAATAATAGAATACCTTGCAACAAAAAAAAACTTTGCGGTGTAATCAATATAGTACCTTTATATGTTCTTAAATATAATTATTTTTGCACCGCTTACTTAGTATGCTGATTAGGTATTCAGAAGTACTAAGTTTTTCATTATAAAAATTTAATTCACCAACCTTTCCAATTATGGCTTTTGATATTGAAATGATTAAGGCTTATTATGAGGCCTTGCCAGCGAAGATTGAAAAAATTCGCAAGCGTTTAAAACGCCCCCTTACACTTACCGAAAAAATTCTTTACGGACATTTACATGCTGAATCTCGTCTAAAGAAATATAAGCGCGGTAAGGATTATGTTTTCTTCGCCCCTGACAGAGTAGCGATGCAAGATGCCACGGCACAAATGGCACTTTTACAGTTTATGATGGCTGGTAAAGATAAGGTAGCAGTACCATCTACCGTACATTGTGATCACTTGATCCAAGCCAAAGTGGGAGCAAGCAAAGATTTAAAAATAGCCAATACGGTTAACTCTGAAGTATATGATTTTCTTTCTTCCGTTTCTAATAAATATGGCGTAGGATTCTGGAAACCTGGAGCAGGTATTATTCATCAAACAGTTTTAGAAAATTATGCATTCCCTGGAGGAATGATGATTGGAACAGATTCACACACTGTTAATGCAGGTGGATTAGGTATGGTTGCCATCGGAGTTGGAGGAGCTGACGCGGTGGATGTAATGGCCGATATGCCTTGGGAATTGAAAATGCCTAAACTGATTGGTGTTAAACTTACAGGTAAATTAAACGGATGGACTTCTTCTAAAGACGTTATCCTTAAAGTAGCAGGAATTCTTACCGTTAAAGGTGGAACTGGAGCCATTGTAGAATATTTTGGACCTGGTGCTAAAAGCTTATCATGTACGGGTAAAGGAACGATCTGTAACATGGGAGCTGAAATTGGTGCAACTACTTCTTTATTTGGTTACGATACTTCTATGGATCGTTACCTGAGAGCAACAGGTAGAGCAGATGTTGCAAGACTAGCTAAAAAGGTAAAAGGAGATTTGACAGCAGATAAAGAATGCTACAAAGAACCTGAAAAATATTTTGATCAAATTATTGAAATTAACCTTACTAAATTAGAACCATATATTAATGGTCCTTATACACCGGATCTAGCTTATCCTATCTCTGAATTTGCTGCAGCGGTAAAACGAGAAGGATATCCTCAAAAACTAGAAGTTGGTTTGATTGGAAGTTGTACAAACTCTTCCTACGAAGATTTAGATCGTGCAGCTTCTGTTGCTAAGCAGGCAGTCAAGAAAAAACTAAAAGCAAAGTCTGAATTTACAATTACTCCTGGCTCTGAGCAAATTCGCTACACAGTAGCACGAGATGGTATTTTAGATGCATTCGAAGGAATGGGTGGTGTAGTACTTGCTAATGCTTGTGGACCTTGTATTGGTCAGTGGGCACGTCACACAGATGATCCGAGCCGAGCAAACTCTATTATTACTTCTTTTAATCGTAACTTCCGTAAGCGGAATGATGGAAATCCTCAAACGCATGCCTTCGTAGCATCTCCTGAAATTGTGACAGCCTTGGCCATCGCTGGAGATTTAACGTTTAACCCATTAAAGGATAGATTAGTTAATGCGGACGGTAAAAAAGTAAAACTATCTCCTCCAAAAGGATTAGAGTTACCTCCAAAGGGTTTTGATGTAGAAGATGCAGGTTACCAACCACCAGCTGAAAGTGGTGAAGGTATCAATGTGGTAGTAGATAAGAATTCTGACCGACTACAATTACTAACACCTTTCAAACCTATCAAGCAAGCAGACCTTAAAGGAATGCGTGTCCTGATTAAGGCTCAAGGTAAATGTACAACGGATCATATCTCAATGGCTGGACCTTGGCTAAAATTCCGTGGTCACCTACAGAATATTTCTCAAAACTGTCTGATTGGAGCAATGAATGCTTTCAATGGAGAGACCAATAAGGTGTTAAACCTAAGTAAGAAGAAATACATGAAAGTGCCTGATTCGGCATTATACTACCAAAAGAAAGGTATTGGTACCGTTGTATTTGGTGAGGAGAACTACGGAGAAGGATCTTCTCGTGAGCACGCTGCGATGGAACCTCGTTTCTTAGGTGTGAATGCAGTAATCGTTAAGTCGTTTGCTCGTATCCACGAAACAAACCTGAAAAAACAAGGAATGTTCGCCTTAACTTTTGCAAATCCTAAAGATTTTGACAAGGTACGTCAGGATGATTTCGTTGATCTTACTTCTTTGCGTAACTTCAAACCAGGGGAACAATTGACGATTACTCTAAACCACGCAGACGGTACAAAGCACAAAATTAAAGTAAATCACACTTACAACCAGGCACAAATTGACTGGGTAAAGGCCGGTTCGGCACTAAACAAGATCCGTAAAGATGCGGGAATTGCTTAGGGTAAAGAGATTTTTTAATACTTTACTAGAAAAAAATAAAGCGTTTCGATTAATCGAAACGCTTTTTTTTTGTTGATTTGTGACATTATTCCCTATATTCGTCGAAACAAACGGAAACTAATTTTATTTAATCAACTAAAAACATCAATTATGTTTAAGGAATTTAAGGATTTTATCATGACCGGTAACGTGGTCGAATTTGCAGTAGCTGTAATTATGGCAACCGCTATTGGAGCGGTAGTTAATGGTTTTGTTACAGACATCATCATGCCGGTTGTAGGTCAAGCTTCAGGAGGAATGAACTTCGAAGATTTACACTACGCACTAAACGGAGAAACCTATGCTTCTCTGGCAGTTGCTACAGAAGCAGGAGCTCCTGTAATTGCTTATGGTCGTTGGATCAACACAATCGTTAACTTAATAATTGTAGGTTTTGTAATGTTCTTAATTGTAAGATCTTACAACAAGATTAAGCCACCAGTAGTAGAAGAGGCTGGACCTACGCAAGAAGAATTATTAGGAGAGATCAGAGATCTACTTAAAAGATCTTAATTCTACTCCTGATTTATGAGATTATATGAAAAAGGCTTTCCTGATAATTCGGGAAAGCCTTTTACTATTTGGTTATGTCTAATCAATAAAAAAAAATTAGAGTCTTAGAACTTTATCATAATTCTCTTAATTCCCTCCTCAATATCTTTCCTACTGGACTCTTTGGTAATTCATCCATGAAAGCTAACTGCTTTGGTACTTTATACCCTGTTAAATTTTCTCTACAAAATTCTATTACTTCTTTTTCTTTTAATGATTTATCTTTTTTTACAATAAAGACTTTAACAACTTCTCCAGATTTATCATCGGGAACACCAATGGCTGCTACTTCCATTACTTTAGGGTGAGAAGCAAGCACATCTTCTATTTCATTAGGGTAAACATTAAAGCCAGATACTAAGATCATATCTTTCTTTCGATCTACAATCTGGAAATAACCATCTGGACTCATCTTGGCAATATCACCGGTATTTAACCATCCGTCTTCGGTCAGCGCTTTAGCGGTTTCTTCTGGACGTTTAAAATATCCTTTCATTACTTGTGGACCTTTGATCTGAATTTCTCCAATTTCATCTGGTGGAAGTGGATTTCCTTGTTCATCTACAATTCGCAATATGGTTGAAGGAATTGGCAAACCAATGGTGCCGCGACGACCCGTTCCGTCAATTGGATTTAAGGTAGCAACTGGAGACGATTCAGTCAATCCATAACCTTCTACAAGTGGTTTACCCGTTAGTTCTTCCCATTGTTCTGCAACGGCATTTTTAAGTGCGGTTCCACCAGCAATCGAAGCAACCATATTACTAAAGTCAAGCTCCCGAAAAGCCTTATCATTCGCCAAACCATTATACAATGTATTTACCCCAGTCATCAAACTCACTGGATAACCTTTCCAAGCTTTTACAATAGTTGAAAAATCACGAGGGTTTACAATTAGAATATTGGTACAGCCCATATTTAGTAAAGCCATACAGTTAACAGAAAAAGCAAAAATGTGATAGAGTGGTAAGGGTGATAAAGCGACTTCTTTCCCTTCAGTGATGAAAGGGGAGATCGTACTTTTAATCTGTTCCATATTGGCAACTAGATTTCGATTGGTCAGCATAGCACCTTTTGAGACACCGGTAGTTCCCCCAGTATATTGTAGCGCAATAACATCCCCAGGATTGCTTTTTCGATAAGGTATTTTAAACTTCTTTCCTTGTGCTAGCGCTTCTTTAAAACTGACCGCATTGGGCAATTCGTAAGCAGGAACCATCCGTTTTACCTTTTTAACCATAAAATTGACCACAGTTCCTTTGATGGTACCAAGCATTTCTCCGATACTAGTCGTAATAATGGTTTTGATATTGGTATGGTCAATAATCTGCTGAAGATTCTTACAGAAGTTTTCTGCCACTACAATTGCTTTTGCCTCTGAATCAACAAATTGATGCTTCATTTCTCTTGGAGTATAAAGCGGATTGGTATTGACAATGACAAGTCCTGCTCTCAAAGCACCAAATAGTGCAATAGGATATTGGAGTAGATTGGGCATCATCAAAGCAATCTTGTCGCCAGGTTCCAAACCCCTAGAAATCATATATGCACCAAATGCATTGGCGCGAGCGTCCAATTCTGAAAAGGAAAGCTCTTCTCCCATACAAACAAAAGCTGGTTTGTCGCCATACTTTTTTAGGGTTTCATCAATCATTTCTACCAAAGAGCTATAATTATCCGTGTTGATATTGGCAGGGATTCCTGAAGGATAGTTGGCCAACCATGGCTTATTCTCGTTATTGTTCATCCGTTTAAAACAGTTAGGTTTTGATAATCAATTAGTTAGGCAAGATTACGATGGGATTAATAGCTTGTTTTGACATAGCGTTTTATTCCTCGATTACTTGCCTAAGAGCTTGTCCAAATTTTCATGATTGTGCGAAATTGAGAAAATTTTATTCTGAATAGCCTGCCCCGAACTTGTTTCGGGGAGGCAAAAAACGTAGACAATGCCTTAGCATTCTGGGTTTGCTTGTGCCAGTGGCACAAAGGCTTTTTAACGGAATACAGAATAAAATTTGCCAATTGCAGCCAATTAATGGAAGTTTAGACAAGCTCTAAAGTAGGATTAAAAGTACAAAAACTTAAGCTTTTTTATAAGCCTAGCCGAAGGAATGTCCAATTTGCATTATTTTACCAAAATATCGTACCTTTGCACCTCTAAAAAATTATTGTTTAACCCGTCTTGATTTATTCAAGGCTACAAATCCAGGATTCTTTATGTTAGAAGACGAAAAGAAACCAGAAAATCAGGAAGTTGAAGAAACTCCTGTCGTAGAAGCACCAACTGGTGGCTCTACTGAAAGTGCTAAAGAAGAAGTTGATAAAATCAACCTTGAAGAACTCGTTGATGCAGATGATATGAGTGGTACAGCACACGATGATTTTCCTTGGGACAAAGGAAATCTACATGCCCTTCCTTACACAGAAGAAGAAACCCAAAACTATCTAGCGGAATACGAACAGACGCTTACCTCCGTTTTGGAAAATGAAATCGTAAAAGCAAAAGTTTCAACTATTCACAATGGTGATGTCGTTCTTGACATTAACTGTAAATCTGACGGACTAATTTCTTTGTCAGAATTTCGTGATATTCCAGACCTTAAGGCTGGTGACTATGTTGATGTTTATGTAGAACAACAAGAAGACTACCGTGGTCAACTAGTTCTTTCTCGCCGTAAAGCTAAATTGCTGAAAGCATGGGAGTCTATCGTTGATTCATTCGAAAATGGTACGGTAATCAAAGGTACTGTTGTTAGCAAAACTAAAGGTGGACTTATCGTTGATGCTTCCGGTTTGGAAACATTCTTACCTGGTTCACAAATTGATATCAAGCCAATCATTGATTACGATGCATACGTAGGTAAAACTATGGAATTCAAAGTAGTTAAAATCAATGAGCAAATTAAGAATGCCGTTGTTTCTCACAAAGCACTTATCGAAAGTGATCTTGCTGAACAACGTGAAGCAATCATCGCTAGCCTTGAAAAAGGTCAAGTATTGGAAGGTCTCGTAAAGAACCTAACCGATTTCGGTGCATTCCTAGATTTAGGTGGCGTAGACGGTCTACTTTATATCACCGACATCTCTTGGGGACGTATCTCTCATCCAAAAGAAATCTTAACACTCAACCAGAAGATCAATGTAGTAGTACTAGACTTCGACGAGAACAAGAAGAGAATTTCTCTTGGTCTAAAGCAACTACAACCACATCCATGGGAAGTTCTAGAACAAGAAATCTCAGAAGGATCTACTGTAAAAGGAAAGATTGTAAATATCGAAGATTACGGTGCATTCCTCGAAATTCAGCCAGGTGTTGAAGGTTTAATCCACGTATCAGAAGTTACTTGGAGCAACCAACCAATCAACGCACGTGAGTATTTCAACTTAGGAGAAGAGCATGAAGCGAAAGTAGTAACAATTGACCGTGAAGATCGAAAGATGTCGCTTAGTATTAAGCAGCTTTCTAATGATCCATGGAGCACAATTGAAGAGCAATTCCCTGTTGGTAGCCGTCACACAGGTGAGGTGAAAAACTTAACACCATACGGTGTTTTCGTTGAGCTAAAAGAAGGTATTGGTGGAATGGTACACATTTCTGATCTTTCTTGGACGAAGCGTTTTTCTCACCCTTCTGAGTTTACTAAGAAAGGAGAAGATATCGAAATCGTTATCTTAGAAATTGACAAAGATTCTCGTAAACTTTCTCTTGGCCATAAGCAGATCGAAGAAAATCCATGGGATACATTCGAACAGGTCTTCCCTGTTGGATCTTACCAAGAAGCAACCATCTTACGTAAAGATGATCGTGGTGCTATCGTTCAATTACCTTATGGTTTAGAAGCATTTGCTCCTATCAAGCATATCCGAAAAGAGGATGGCAGCATGGCTAATGTAGAAGAAATTCTAACGGTAAAAGTAATCGAATTCAACCGTGATGATAAGCGTATCTTAGTTTCTCACCTACGTTACCTAGACGATATTCGTCGTGATGCAGATGAGACGGTTAAGAAAGATAAGCAAGAACAACGTACTAAAACACGTGCTCAAGTGAAATCTACTCAATCTAAGATGGAACGTACCACATTAGGTGAAATGGATGTTTTCTCTCAATTACGAGGACAAATTGGAACAGATAACGAACCAGCAAAGGAAGCTCCTAAAGCTAAACCAGTTGTAGAACCTACTCCGGTAAAAGCAGAAGAAGCTGCTCCTGCTCCAGTTGTAGAAGAAGAACTAGATATCGAAATCGAAGAGGTTGAAGAAGAAGTAACAGCAGAAGTTGTTGCGGACGATCTAAAGAAGATTGAAGGTATCGGACCGAAAATTTCTGAACTATTGCAAAATGGTGGAATTAAAACTTTCGCTCAGTTAGCTGATGCTAAGGTTGAGAAACTTAAGGAAATTCTTGAAGCTGCTGGAAGTCGATACAAAATGCACGACCCAACTACTTGGCCACAACAAAGCGCATTAGCTGCTGCTGGCAAATGGGACGAATTGAAAGTTTTGCAGGACGAACTGCAAGGAGGTAAAAAAGCGTAATAGCTTTTAACTTTTTAAAATATAGAAACCCTGAGTGAGAAATTGCTCAGGGTTTTTTTATTCTTTTTTATTAGACACTTGAACTAATATCTTGAATTGCTGTTCTCCATTTTATTAAATATTAAATTGCTATTTCTTTTGAGTAAAAAAATAATTGTAATAGGTTCTGGGTTTGCTGGTTTAGCTACGGCCACATGTTTGGCAGATCGTGGTTATGACGTTACAATCCTAGAAAAAAATAGCGTCCCTGGAGGACGGGCTCGCCAATTTAAAGTAGATGGTTTTACTTTCGATATGGGACCGTCTTGGTATTGGATGCCCGAAGTATTTGATGAGTACTTTGAATTATTTGGTAAAAATACAGCGGACTATTACGACCTCAAAAGACTAGATCCTTCCTATTCTATTTATTTTGGAAAAGGAGATATTATGAAAGTGCCGGCGAAGATAGAAGACCTATACAAACTCTTTGAAACCTACGAACCTGGGAGCAGCGATAATTTACGTAAGTTTTTAAAAGAAGCTCAATATAAATATCAGGTAGGGATGAATGAGTTTGTCTTCAAGCCAGGACATTCTATTTTTGAATTTGCTGATGCACGAGTGTTAAAAAGTTTGTTTCGATTGCAACTTTTTCAACCAATGTCGACACACGTTCGTAAGCTTTTTAAAAATGAAAAACTGATCAAACTCCTAGAATTTCCAGTTCTTTTTTTAGGAGCTACACCAGAAAATACACCAGCGCTTTACAGTTTGATGAACTATGCTGATTTATCTTTAGGAACTTGGTATCCGATGGGTGGTATGTTCAAAATAATTGAGGCGATGGTTTCTTTGGCAAAAGAAAAAGGAGTTAAAATTATACTCGATCAAGAAGTTAAACAAATAAATGTTCCCAATGGTCATGCTACTAGTGTTGTGACTGGAGATCAGGAATATTTTGCTGATGTTGTTGTCGGGGCCGCAGATTACCATCATGTAGATCAGATGTTGCTGAAGCCCGAAAAACAAAATTATACTGAAAAATACTGGGACAAACGGACGATGGCTCCTTCCTCTTTGTTATTTTACTTAGGAGTGAATAAAAAAATAGAAGGTATCAAACACCACAATCTTTTCTTTGACGAAAGTTTTGAACAACACGCCATCGAGATCTATGAAGATCCTCAGTGGCCATCTAAACCTTTATTCTATGTATGCTGTCCTTCCAAGACCGATGAGAGTGTGGCACCAGAAGGTTATGAGAATCTATTTTTGTTGATTCCTTTAGCACCCGATTTAAAAGATGATGAAGAAACTAGAGAGAAATACTATAATATCATTATGGATCGTTTGGAAGATTTGACAGGACAAAATGTTCGAAATCATGTGATCTATAAAAGATCTTTCGCCCATAATGATTTCAAAAAGGATTACCATGCTTACAAAGGAAATGCTTATGGGTTAGCAAATACGTTATTTCAGACAGCATTTTTAAAGCCAAAACTTAAGAATAAAAAAGTAAAAAACCTATATTACGCAGGTCAACTGACTACTCCCGGTCCTGGAGTTCCTCCATCTTTGATTTCCGGACAAGTGGTAGCCAATGAAATTGACAAGCAATATCAATAAACCCCTTTGCTATGATTTCTTTGTATCAAAAAACATGTCACGAGTGCAGCCAATTGATTACTAATAGGTATAGCACCTCCTTTTCAATGGGTATCCGATTATTTTCCAAACCATTACAAACACCGATTTACGCAATTTATGGATTTGTACGTTTCGCGGATGAAATCGTAGATACTTTTCATAATTTTAATAAAACGGAGTTATTGCAAAAATTCCGCGCGGATACTTATGAAGCTATCGAACAAAAAATTAGCCTGAACCCTGTATTACAATCTTTTCAAGAAGTTGTTAATGAGTATAGCATAGAACGCGAGTTGATTGATGCTTTTTTAGATAGTATGGAAATGGATTTGCATTTTGATCGATATGAAGATAGTCTATATAAACAGTATATCTATGGATCAGCTGAGGTAGTTGGTTTAATGTGTTTAAGAGTATTTTTTAAAAATGATGAAAAAAAATACGACGAATTAAAAGACTCTGCAAGAAGTCTAGGTAGTGCTTTTCAAAAAATAAATTTTCTGAGAGATATGAAAAGTGATTTTGATGAGCGAGGTCGGGTATATTTCCCTGGTATTAACTTTCTTAATTTCACCAATCAGGATAAAGAAAGAATAGAAGCAGATATAAAGGCAGACTTTGATCATGGTTATGAAGGGATTCTAAGGTTACCAGAGAGTGCTCGATTTGGTGTCTACTTAGCATATGTATATTATATTAATCTTTTTCAGAAAATTAAAAAGTCAACAGCAAGTATGGTGAAGGAAGAGCGAATTAGAGTAAACGATGGAAAAAAAATGTACTTACTATTTAGTTCTGCTTTAAAGAATCAGCTCAACTTACTTTGAATAAATTAATCATCAGGCGACTCCTTATTCTGTTGCCAATTCTGCTTGTCGCAATAATTTGGGGTGTAGATACAATCTCGGAAACTCCATTGGTTCTTGAGGTACCTATTGTTACGAAGTTTGATGTTTTTGAAACCCAATGGTTGTACCTCTGTTTGCATATTTTTTCGTTTGTTCCAGTTTTTCTACTCAGCTTTGATAAGAGGGTGCATTATCACACCAGTTGGAAAAACTTATTTCCTGCAATTATTCTGGTTGGTATTCCTTTTATCCTCTGGGATATGATTTTTACTGAATGGAAAGTCTGGGGATTTAATGAAGCTTATCATCAAGCATTCACAATTTTTGGATTACCAATTGAAGAGTTGTTATTCTTTCTAACCATTCCATTTAGTAGCATCTTTATATATCAATGCCTTCAGTATTATTTTCCTCGTGATATCTTGAAGTCAGCAGATAAGTTGATCAGCGTTGGTCTTGGTGGACTCCTCATCTTAGTGGGGCTCTTTTGTTGGGACAAAATATATACAAGTACTACATTCTTACTCACTGGAGGATTTATGATGGTACATTATTTATATTTTCAAAATACTTACCGCACTAAATTCTACTTATCTTATCTAATAACTTGGTTACCTTTTCTAATGATAGATGGTGTCCTAACTGGAGGGTATAGCGACCAACCAGTTGTAATTTACCATTCAGAAGAATTTTTAAATTTAAGAATTACGAGCGTTCCTTTTGAAGATAGTATCTATGGTTTATTACTATTAATGTTGAATATCTCGCTTTTTGCTCATTTTGAAGGAGAAAATAAAGTTCGAGATTAGCCTTGCCAAATAAACTATAAGTTTATAATCTTATTGGTAAAATTTAAGGCAAAATAACAAATAAAAAACAACCCATTAAGTACTTTAATATATTATAATTGACTGATTTTCAATTGTTTATTTGTTTTTGTAAAAAAGCGTGACTTTTATTGAAAATAAAACAAAAAAAAAGCCCCAGAAACTCACATTTCACCTTGCATTATCCGGACTTATGTAGTATATTTGCAGTCCGCTTCAAAAAAGAGGTGGAAAATAGATCAAAAGGATCTATTTTAAAGACATTATCTCAACTTTACTTCAGCTTACATTAATCATTTTTGTGAGCTAATTTTTTTTGAGATTAAAAAGTTCATTGACACTGATAGAGAAGACTGAGTTTCTACGGAAATTCGGAGCACACGAACAAGTAAGAATTTTTTGTGATAGCGAATAGATTTTTTTTAAAATTAATTTTTTGAGAGGAATTGAATGATCTACTGTA
>CALKJE010000068.1 GCA_937995675.1 uncultured Saprospiraceae bacterium | reverse complement strand
GTAGAAACAACTCTATAAGCAAAATGAGATTTAAAAAATACTAAAAATAGCAAGGCAGATAGATTCTGTTTTTTGTATCTATAGGAAGCTTACTTACCGAAAGGTGGATGAGCGGCGTATCTACAGCAGGAGCTGTAAACGAACAGGTTTTGCGATTTTACACTTTAAAGTATAGAAACAATATTAAAAATAGATTGAAAATTAACGAAGACAATATAGCATCTTGGTGGGAAGATCCGACGGTTTTTAATGTTGGGCAAACGGAGCCGCGTAGTCATTTTATGTCTTATCCGGATGTAGAGAGTTTTCGGGATGGGAGGTTTGTGGATTCTCCTTTTTATCATTCGTTAGATGGAGAATGGGCGTTTTATTGGTCGCCGAGTCCTGCGGTACGACCTGCTGATTTTTTTCAACCAGATTTTGATACTGCTGAATGGGGAACGATTCCGGTTCCATCGAATTGGGAATTGGAAGGACATGGTATTCCGATCTATGTGAATGATCGATATCCTTTTCCAAAAAATCCTCCGCATGTTCCGCATGATGATAATCCGGTGGGTTCTTATCGAAAGACTTTTACGATTCCAGAAGATTGGGAAGGAAAGACTATTTATTTAGAATTTGGGGCAGTGAAATCTGCTGCTTATTTTTGGTTGAATGGAAAATTGCTTGGATATAATCAGGATTCTAAAACGCCTGTTTGTTTCAATATTACGCCATTTTTAAAAGAAGGAGAAAACTTAATTGCAGCGGAAGTTTATCGGTATTCAGATGCGTCCTATATTGAGTGTCAAGATTTTTGGCGGATCAGTGGAATGGAAAGAGAAGTTTTTTTACGAGCGGCAGAGCCTTTGCAGATCTATGATTTTTTTGTAAAAACAGATTTGGATCAAAACTATCAAGATGGATCGTTGGAAGTTTTAATTGATTTAGAAAACCACGCTCCTATTTTGGCGAAAGCCGAATTATCTTATCTTTTAATTGATCCGGATGGTCAAGAAATTTGTGAAAATAAAATTAGTTCAGAGCTAGCATCTGACACCTCTTTTTCCATTAAAATAAAAGAACCTATTGCTAATCCTAAAAAATGGACCGCGGAAACACCTTCTCTTTATCAATTGATTTTGATACTAAAAGATGAAGCAGGAAATATCCTAGAAGTTACAGGTACCAAAATTGGATTTAGAAAATTAGAAATTAAAAATGGGCAGATGCTGGTCAATGGTGTTGCCATCACGCTGCGTGGTGTCAACCGACATGAGCATGATGAGATAACGGGACATGTAGTCACAGAAGAAAGTATGTTGTTGGATATTGAACTCATGCAAAAAAACAATATCAACGCCGTAAGATCTAGCCATTATCCCAATCATCGTCGCTGGTATGAACTCTGTGATCAGTACGGACTTTATGTGGTAGACGAAGCCAATATTGAGGCACACGGAATGGGTGCTTGTTTTCAAAAACCATTTGATGAAGCAGCACATACTTCGGTTTTGCCTAGTTATCGAGCAGCGCATTTGGATCGTGTAAAAAGAATGTTTGCGCGTGCAAAAAATCATCCGTCTATCATCACTTGGTCGATTGGCAACGAAGCTGGAAATGGAGAAAATATGCACGCAGCCTATCATTGGCTGAAAGGTCAAGACGATACACGACCTGTCCAATATGAGCAAGCGGGTATGGATGAAAACACCGATATCGTTTGTCCGATGTACCCAAAAATTGAGACCATCGAGTCCTATGCACAGGAGCATTCTGATCGTCCACTGATCATGTGTGAGTATGCGCATGCGATGGGAAATAGCGTTGGAAATCTACCAGAATATTGGGAAGTCATTGAACGGTATCCGAATTTACAAGGTGGTTTTATTTGGGATTGGGTCGATCAGGGATTATTGGCTTCGACAACCATTGATGGTAGAAAAACCGACTATTGGAAATTTGGTGGAGACTATGGAGATGAGACAATTCCCAGCGATGGAAACTTCTGCATCAACGGACTTTTATTGCCCAATCGAACGCCTCATCCGGCGTTGAAAGAAGTAAAAAAAGTTTATCAACCCATTGGTCTTCGAGCGGATGAAAAACAGGAAAATAGATTCTTTCTTTGGAATAAATTTGACTATCTTGACCTATCTAATATTCGAGGTTTTTGGCAAGTTTTGGAAGATGGAATACCAATTCAAAAAGGAGATTTAGCGGAATTAAAAGTTGCGCCAAAAGAAGAAGTTACAATTGAGCTTCCTTTCTCTTTTGCTAAGAAACTTGGCAGCGAATATTTTATTGATTTTTATTTTAATACAATAAATTCAAGGCCGCTAATTCCAAGCAGACATGAGATTGCAAAAGTGCAATTTCCAATAAAAAATAATTCAGAAACCAATATTGAAGCATCCAAAGTTTGTGCACTCGAAATCGTACAAGCAGAAGATTATTTTAAAATTATCGGTCAAAATTTCTCCTTAGAAATATCTAAAAATTCTGGAACGATTCAATCCTATTTGATGGATGGAAAACCCATGCTAAAATCAGGAATCAAACCTAATTTTTGGCGACCACCGACGGACAATGATCGAGGTAATTTAATGCCCGATAGATTAAAAATCTGGAAGACGGCGAGTCAAAATCAAAAGGTAGAAAAAGTATTTTACCGAAAGAAAAAAACATCGGTAGATATTATTACGACTTATCGATTGGCTGATATCGAATTACGGTATGAATTGGTCCATAAAGTTTTTCAAGATGGTGATCTAGAAATCACTGGAAGGTTTACTGGAACAAAATTAGAATTACCAGAGCTACCAGTTTTTGGATTTGCCGTGGCGTTGCCGGAAGATTTTAATCAGCTAAAATGGTATGGTCGTGGGCCGCATGAAAATTATGTGGATAGAAATCAGAGTGCTTTTTTGGGCATCTATGAAAGTACGGTAGCAAAAAGCTTTCATCCTTACATTCGACCACAGGAAACGGGTAATAAAACGGAGGTTCGATGGCTCGAAATTAAAGATAAATCTGGGCTTGGTTGGAAAGTAGTTGGAACGCCGCTTTTCGATTTCAGTGCCCTACCC
>CALKJE010000067.1 GCA_937995675.1 uncultured Saprospiraceae bacterium | reverse complement strand
GATTATCAAGACGATGCAAATTTTGAGGTTCATAGCCAAAGCTATGGTGCCGATAAATTTGTGAAATGACCGAATGAACCCACAGGGTGATGCACGACAGTGCATCAAATGAGGGAACCGCGAAAGCGGGTGTGTGGCCGTGATCAATGATTTAGCCGTAACCAGTGTGCTTCATTTTTAAACAACTTCTTTGGGTAAAGATAAAATTATCCTTTTAAAATTCTTATTAATTTGCGGGTGAATTCTATATTTTTAAAATAAGATATTACACACATGGATTTTATTACTAGAATGATAAAATATTTCTTGAGTTGGTTTAGTGAAAAAACGGAACCAACCATTGAAGACCCTCCTATATCTAGTGAAATAACCACGGTAGCAAAAAAAGTTTTTTCCAAATATTTAGATCGAGAAGTAACGGTTCATTTATTTCTACCACCTAACTTTTCCAATACAAAATTTGACTATCCAGTTTTGTTTTTACACGATGGTCAAGACTTAGAAAGAATGGATTTCACCAAACTTTTGTCTACTGCCTACCAAGAA
This sequence comes from uncultured Saprospiraceae bacterium, assembly GCA_937995675.1. GTDB lineage: Bacteria > Bacteroidota > Bacteroidia > Chitinophagales > Saprospiraceae > JALZUU01. The sequence continues at coordinate 4,132 of CALKJE010000067.1, read as the reverse complement.
AAAGCATTAGATTTTCACCTGGTTGCAGGAATCGTAGCGGAAGATCGGATGCAGGAATATGGAACAGGGGTAATTGAGGATTATGCAGGTCGGGGCAATCGTTCTGCACAACATAACGACTTCATTCTCAAAGAATTATTACCATTATTACAACAAGAATATCGTGCACGGACAGGAGACTTCCAACATAGTGTAGCCGGATTTTCCTTGGGTGGATTAGCTGCCGTTTATTTAGCTTGGAAACATCCAAAGTACTTTCGTACCGTTGGTGTATTCTCAGGTTCTCTTTGGTGGCGATCTATGCCTTACGATGAGCAATATCCCGATGCAAATCTGATTATGCATCGAATAGTCGATACCAGTACTAAGCGACCTAATTTAAGATTATGGTTTCAGGCTGGAACGAATGATGAGACTTCTGATAGAAATCAAAACGGGGTCATTGATGCGATCGACGACACCTTATTTTTAATCAAAATCCTAAAGAACTTAGGATATACGGACGACGAGGTAAAATATTTAGAGATAGAAGACGGTCGGCACGAACCAGCTACTTGGGCCGTAGCCATGCCAGATTTTTTACGTTGGGTTGGGAAAAGCTAATGATCCTTATCGATAAACCACCAAACAAGTCTTGCCTTTTTCTGAAGGTTGGTCTGCTTTAGATTTGAGGGTGATGGTAAAATTATCTGCGTTGGGAACAAAGTCGATGGGAATTAATCCATTTCTTTTGGCTGCCTGATCGATCGTTCCCATATCTACGATACGTTGATCAACTTCTGCCCACAATTGGTAGTAATGATCCATTGGAGGTGGTGGCAAACTGACTGGATCCAATGTCGTGCGTTTTTGTTTTGAATTATAATAAATAACTACTTCTGCTTCTGGCATTACACCGACTCCTTTCATATTCATTTTCTGAGTTACCTCATCTTTTAGCAAGACATTATCAACGCTAGTCGCCTGCATTTGAGACACAACCACTTGATGTTCTTTTTTCAGTTCAGAAAACTCTTGTTGTACTTTAGCCAAAGCGGATGCTTCGCTTGCTTGTTTTTGGTAGAAATAAATAGATAGTCCAGCAAAAAATAAAATAGAAATACTTGCCAAAGCTGTCAATAAACGGGTATGACTTTGCATTTCTTCAAACTGTTCTTTTTGTTGTGGTTGACCGAATTTGGTTTCTACGGATAGACAGCGTTCACGGGCTTTGCCTATTAAATCATCACATTTGGAAAGAGAGACTTCTTTGCATTTTCCTTTAGGCGCAGTAATATCGTGAAGTCCAGTATAATGTTCCATACAAGAACGCAACCGTTGTACTTTTTCGTTGATTTCAGGATAAGCAACCATATAGCCCTCTACTTCCACACGTTCGTCGTCAGAGACCAACCCTAGAACGTATTGTTCTAGAATACCCGATTGCAATATTTTTTCTGAATTCATCATAATTTGCAAATAGTTGCTACCTTTTAAAACAGAGCGGTTCGGATAATTGTTTTAAAAATATTGTATATAATTTCGAAGATAGATAAAAATGCTAAAATTGACATAATGACGTTAAATATATCATAGCGATAAAACTTTATCGAGTTTTTCTGTTTAGAGAAATTCTACAGTTGTTCAATAAATATTTACCAAAATACATTCCATGAAAACGATCCTTTCTCTATTTTTCACAATTTTTATCTTTTTTGGACCGCTTTTTAGCCAAGAAACGCCCACCCCTCAAGTAGGAATGACCAACCGAATTATGGAACGCATTCTAAAAGAAAAAGTTGAATACTTAGAAGGGGTCTCTGGCAACTGGCAAATGATCTTTCAAGAACGACTCGTTTTTATCCTAACGGATGAAACCAATAACCGAATGCGAATCTTTACGCCTTTTATAGAAATTGACTCCCTACAAACTGGAGAAACAGACAAATTATTGGAAGCCAACTTCCATTCTGCCCTTGATGCGAAATACTGTTTTTTTGAAGGGTTGGCTATGAGCGTTTATACCCATCCACTTCGGGAGTTGACAAAAGAGCAGTTTCAAGATGCGTTATTGCAAGTCGTTACGCTGGCAAATAATTTTAGAGGCAGCTTTTCCAGCACCGATTTACTATTTTCTCCTGGCGGCCAAGAAAAAGAGGAACCATCAAAAGAAGAAATAGAGAAAGAAAAAAGATTAAATAAAAAACCTGGGAAGGGGAAAAGTTGATTGACAGACTATTCAATTTATGAAAGAAAACTTCCATAAAAATGAATATTGAATATTGAATATTCAGTATTCAATATTCAATCAGTTAACTATCCTTACTTAACCTCTCCATACAATATGACAGAAAAGGTAGTTCATCAAGAAAAACCCGATAGAAGTCTTTAATTTTGACGTTACGCTTGCGCTTGATTTTTTTCACCTCATTAAGCATATATAGATTTAGTGCCTTCGCCACTAGTTGATTAAGCCATCTGTCAACCAACCTACCTCTAAATATTCTCAAACGCCTGCTCCAAATCCTCAATCAAATCGTCTACATTTTCGATACCAATACTAAGACGAATCAAAGAATCTGTCAACCCTACTTTTATTCTATCTTTTTTAGGAACAGAAGCATGCGTCATCGTAGCAGGATGTCCAATGAGCGATTCTACACCACCCAATGATTCTGCTAGGGCAAAAATCTTAGTACTCTTGAGTACTTTGGTCGCTGTTTTAAAATTATCATTTTCAAAATCAAAAGAAACCATTGCACCATAATTACGCATCTGTTCTGTAGCAATATTATGATTAGGATGATCTTTAAATCCCGGATAATATACCTTACCAACTTTTGGATGCCTCGTCAAATATTTTGCGATCCGCTTCGCGTTACGACAGGCTTGTTCGACGCGTACATGTAAAGTTTTAATTCCACGAAGTGTTAAAAAACAATCCTGTGGTCCTGGTACTGCGCCCACTGCTTTTTGAATAAAATGCAATCGGTCTGCTAGCTTTTTAGTTTTCACAACGATAGCCCCAAGAATAACGTCTGAGTGACCACCAAGATATTTGGTCGCAGAATGTAAAACCATATTCGCACCAAGATCTAATGGATTTTGCAAGTAAGGAGATGCAAACGTATTATCTACACAAACCATTACTTTTTTCTTTTTGGCAATCTGACAAATCTTCTTGATGTCAACAATATTCAGCATTGGATTGGTCGGTGTCTCTAACCAAATCAACTTTGTCTTTTTGGTGATATGCCTTTCAATCGTCGCAGCATTTTGCATATCAACAAATTTCCCTTTTAATCCGAATGGCTCATAAACTTGCGTAATCAATCGATGAGAACCACCATATAAATCATTGGTAGACAAAATCTCATCACCTGGCTTAAACAGTTTCAATACCGCATCCATGGCCGCCATTCCACTCGCAAAGCAAATACCATATTTACCATTTTCGAGTGCTGCTAAATTCTTCTCTAATACCGTTCGTGTAGGGTTGGTAGTTCGAGCATATTCATATCCCTTATGGACTCCTGGGGCCGACTGTACATAAGTAGACGTCTGATAGATAGGCGTCATGATGGCTCCTGTGGCCGGGTCAGGCTCAACACCTGCATGAATGGCTTTTGTTCCGAATTTCATTTTAATTTAGTTGTAGAAGTTAGAGAAGTTGTGTAAAAAACGAAAGCGCAAATATAAAAGATAATAATAGACTTTACAGATAAGCCACTCAATTATCTGTCTCTTATTATTCACATTGAAAGATTAATCAATCTACTTTTTCATGATCAAGAAATTGAGTTACTTTGAATAAAAAACATTGACCTTCACTCCTTTTAATATTCTATACCAAGACGCAGATTTCATTGCGATCCATAAACCCTCCGGCATTCTGGTACATCGTACTAGAATCAGTGAAGACACTGTCTTTGTTTTGCAATTATTAAGAGATCAATTGGGATATCATATTTTTCCAGTGCATCGACTAGATCGAATGACCTCAGGGGTTTTGATTTTTGGAAAAACAAAAGAAGCCGCAAGTAGCTTATCCGAATTATTTCGCGAACAAAAAATCAAAAAAACTTACCTTGCCGTCGTCCGTGGTCACCTCGCTGATACGGGGACCATTGATTATCCACTCGCCCGGTCCCCC
>CALKJE010000066.1 GCA_937995675.1 uncultured Saprospiraceae bacterium | reverse complement strand
GGCTTGTATGTAAGTATAAGCGCCGATGGTTACTTGTGGCCCGATAATAACGTTGGGTTCGATAATGGCGGATGGATGAACGTGGGCTGTTGGGTCAATGGTGGTAGAAAGATGTCGGGTTGGTGCGTATTTTTTAACTAGTTTATTGTAAACTTCAAAAGGCTGATCACAAACTAAAATTGCTTTTCCTGCTGGACAATCTACTGCTTCGTTTAAAATAATAATGGTGGCAGCGGAGTCAAGAGACTTTTTAAAATACTTAGGATGATCAGAAAAAGTGATGTCTCCAGCTTGTACCTTATGGATTTCATTGATCCCAGTTGCTAGGAGCGTAGTGTCGCCGAGAAGCGTAGCGCCGTACTGTCGGGCAAGCTCAATAACGGGAATAGGTGCTGGAAATTTCATCTTAGAAGTAATGCGTTTTATTCGATGCTCAAGATACGATATTATTTAATTCCAGTGGCAATAGTATGGAAGGTACTAGCTTTCTATATAATCAATAAGGCGAAAATTTTTCAAGAGCAAGCGCAAAATCAAAATCAAACACTTCTATCGTATTTTCTTGACGAGTTACTTTCTTTGTCATTTTGTATCTTCTGCGGTAGAAGTTGAGAAATAAGCATCTAAAGTCTCTAGTTTTTTATACCTAAGAATTCAGTGCTTTCTTCGGTACATTGTCCACTAAAATAGGTTGGTACCAAAAACTTCGAAAAAAGGGTCTCTTTCCATTATAGTATAAAAAAACAAGCCACCGATCCAGCCGTGGTAAATTCCCATAACCAAAAGATTTCTTTCTTTAAAATATAAACTGACATAAACGATCGCAAGTATAAAAGTAGCAGCGACCAATATTAGGAAAGGAAAATGTACAATGGCAAATAAGGTGGCAGCGATTAATACAACTCCTGCTGTTGGTAAATTTATCTGATCGCCATCTTTAAGATTTCTAGCAAAAATTCCAATCATGATAAATTGCTGAATAATTCCCCAGATCGGATAAATCAATAAAATGGGAATAATATTAATATTTAAAATGTTGGTGCCGAGTTTATTTCCAATAAAATAAAAAGCAATTGACGAGATTACCGCTATCGGTAATAATTCTAAAAATGTTTTTCTAAAATTATGAAAGTTTAACCCCCAGTAATTTAGTATTTGTGGGATTTCTTTTTTGCGTAGAAAAATATAAACCATCCAAAAAATACAAGCCGACGAAATATAAAGAAACCTAAGGTCGAGGAATTCCACAAAGAGAAATCTACCCAAACCCGTAATGAGCACTGCTGCAATTTCAAAATTCCGGCGAGCATTGGAAATAGTTATTTTTTCGTTCAAAGCTATAATGTTAAAGGGTGATAAGTCTTATAAAATTGGGACTGTTCGATCAAGTGTGTCATTTTGCTGCCCGCGCCTCTAATCCTAAAGGAAGCCTAGCCCGCTGACACACTTTAACAGAACGGTCTCAATAAGTCTAATGCGCCTCCAACCAGTTTTTTCCTGTATCCATTCCTACTAAAATAGGTACCTTAAGTTGTGGCATCGCATTTTTCATTAAATCTTCAATGATTGGGGAGACCTTTTCTAATTCATCCTTAGGCACATCAAAAACCAATTCATCATGTACTTGCATAATCATCTTGGTTTTAAAATTACCTTCCTTTAGTGCTCGGTGAATATTAATCATCGCAACCTTGATCATATCGGCAGCAGTTCCTTGAATAGGCGTATTGATGGCTACACGTTCAGAGTTGCTACGTTCTAGTCCGTTGCGTGCATTGATATCACGCAGGTAACGACGTCGTCCCATGAGTGTAAGTACGTATCCATGTTCGCGAGCAAATTCGACGGTTTCAGTCATGTATTTTTTTAGACCTTTATATTGTTTGAAATAGTTTTCAATCAATGCGCTGGCTTCTTTGCGAGGAATATTAAGTTGCTTAGACAAATTGGTTGCTCCAGCTCCATAGATAATGGCAAAGTTAACGGTCTTAGCGGCACGTCTTTCATCAGGAGTAACCTCGTCTAATTTTTTACCAAATACACCAGCAGCTGTCGCTTGGTGGATATCATGACCATTCACAAAAGCATCGAGCATTGCTTCATCTTGGCTGATTTCTGCAATTAATCTAAGCTCAATTTGAGAGTAATCCGCGGCTAGCAAGACATGGTTTTCGTCGCGTGGTTCAAAGGCCTTACGGATTTTACGTCCTGCTTCGTTACGGATTGGAATATTTTGTAAATTAGGATTATCAGAACTTAAACGTCCTGTAGCAGCTCGTGCTTGATTGAACGAACTGTGGATTCGACCTGTTTTAGGATTGATCAATCTAGGGAGTGCGTCTACATAAGTAGATTTTAGTTTAGCCAATTTTCGGTAATCCAAAATCATCCGAGGAATATCAAACTTCTGGGCGAGTTCCGATAATTTTTCTTCGTTGGTAGAATATTGTCCTGAAGCTGTTTTCTTCCAACGATATGGTAGATTTAATTTATCAAACAAGACTTCTCCAACTTGTTTTGGTGATGCGATATTGAAAGTAACCCCAGCCTCTTCATAAATCTTTTTTTCCTCGGTACTAATAAATTCTGCCAACTCTACAGAATATTTATTTAAAAAATCCGCATTCACCCGAACTCCTTCAAATTCTATATCCGCGAGTACTTTAATTAATGGAATTTCTAATTCTTGATATAGTTTTTCGGCTTCAATTTCTTTTAATGATTCTTGTAAAGGTGCTTTTAATTGTAGTGTAATGTCTGCATCTTCTGCGGCATAATCTGCCACTTTTTCTGCTGGAATATCTCGCATGGATAATTGGTTTTTTCCACGTTTACCGATCAGCGATTCGATGGGAACCATCTTATATTTTAGATAAGTCTCGGCGAGGTAATCAAGTTTATGACGATGGTCTGGTTCGCAAATATAATGAGCGATCATCGTATCAAAAAGTGGTGCGTTGATTTCTATGCCATACCATTTCATCATCAAGATGTCGAACTTAAGGTTTTGACCAACGATTTCTATTTTATCATTTTCCAAAATGGGTTTAAATTCGGCAGCAATGCTAAGACCTTCTTCTCGATCAGCCGGAATGGGAACGTAATATCCTGTTTTGGCTTTGGCAGAAAAAGCCATTCCGACTAATTCTGCTACGTTGGGATCCACGCCCGTTGTTTCGGTATCAAAGCAGATTACTTTTTCTTTCAGTAGGTTCGCGATTAATTTTTTGCGAGCAGCAGGTGTGTTGACCAGTACATATTTTTGTTCGGTATTTTCTAAATTATTTTCTGCGACGGAATGGTTAGAAATTTGTGCAGAAAAATTAGTACGGCCTGAATGCCCTACTGGGTTACCAAATAAATCTTTTTGAACATTATCAGATTTACTCGCTTCGATATCTTCTGGTTTGCTGCTATGACCGAGGATAGAATTTGAAATACCTCTGAATTCTAACTCTTTAAAAACGGCAGAAAGTGCTTCACGATCAAAAGGAACAATTTTATAATCATCGGCATCAAACTGAATATCTACATTGGTATTGATGGTCGCTAACTTTTTTGATAATAATCCTTGTTCAGCGAATTCAATAACCTTCTCTTTTTGTTTGCCTTTGAGCTTGTCAGCATTTTCGATCAAGCCCTCAACAGAATCATATTCTTTTAATAATTTGACGGCGGTTTTGGCACCAATCCCAGGAATTCCGGGAATATTATCGACGGCATCTCCTTGTAATCCTAAGATATCAATTACTTGATCTACTCTAGCGATATCCCATTTTTTTAGAATTTCTGGAACGCCCATGACTTCTACTTCGCCTCCTTTTCTACCTGGTTTATAAAAATAAATATTGTCTGAAACTAGTTGTGCATAATCTTTATCCGAAGTCATCATGTAGGTCGTGAATCCTTCTTTTTCCGCCTGTTTAGCAATCGTTCCAATTACATCATCTGCTTCAAAACCTTCTTTGGTAATGATCGGAATTTTGAAGGCGTTAAGGATTTGATGGATATATGGAAAAGCTAAAGAGATATCTTCTGGTTGTGCATCCCGATTGGCTTTATATTCAGGATACATTTCGTTACGAAAAGTTGGACCACTTAAATCGAAAGCGACCGCAAGATGCGTAGGACTTTGATTTTTCATGACATCCCAAATCAGGCGAGTAAAACCTGAGATAGCGGAAACGTTTAGACCTTTGGAGTTGATCAATGGACGCTGAATAAAGGCAAAATGCGCACGATAGACAAGTGCATGGCCGTCTAATAAAAAGAGTTTTTTCATGGTTGTTGATTGAGGTGGGAAATTAAGCAAAATTTAAATAAAAAAAGCCCACCTAAGCTAGAAGCTAAGATGGGCTTTTTAATTATTATTTTACTAACCCCAAAGGCCAGTTAAATCTTTTATACTTAGAGTGTATAAGTTAGACCGATTGTATAGAAACTCTGTAAACCGTCAAATTCAAAGTCTGCACTACGTAGACCAAAGGTAGTTCCAACTCCAATTCCTTTCCATACTTGGAAAGAGAAGGTGTTTAACCAAGTGTATTCTGTTAAACCAGCCAAACGTGTAGTTGCTACACCATCGGAGTCAAGAATTGGGTTTTTAAATTTGTCAATAGCAGCTACTGCATTCTTATCACCAGTGTAAGGTAAAAATGCAGTCAAAGTAGAAGACCAAGCAATTTTATTACCAGCAAACATGAATTCATCCTGATAATCTGCACGAATCTTTGCTCCGATAGAACCAGCAGAACTAACAGGAGATCCAATGCCAGACCAAGCGAGATGGTAGTTTAATGGGTGAATCACTACTACTAAGTTGGTGATTGGCTTCCAAGTAATTCCTACTCCAATATCAAAAGTACCAGGCTCCAAGAAATTTTCTAAAGAAGTATTTAATTCTCCTAAAGCAGAGATAGCAATCTTTTCGTTTAACTTGTAACCAGCTAAAGAAGAAATGTTTAAGATATCAACAGTTCCATTATCGAATAGATCACCTCCGTTAGTACCATCGGTCTCCACTTTCTGCCAAGCTTTGTTGATAATTAATTTGTTGTTCCAGAAATATTTCGGTTGCTCACGGTTAGCGTAACCAGTTACACCAAGAGCGAGCGCCTGAGAAGTCGCTGTTGGATTAGGAGCAGCTGCCCATTGGTTAGAACCACCAAAGTTAAGACCAACAACTCCACTTAAGCCAGTCATCCAGCCAGAAAGCATATTGATTTTCTTTTGTAATGCATCTAGTTCTGCTTGAGTTGCATCAACCATAGCTTTGCTATCCGCAATTTTTGTTTCCATTTCTGCCTTTGAGGCTTTCATTTCTTCTAAAGTCATTTCCTGAGCCGAAGCGAATCCGAAAGTCAGTAATGTCATTGTAAGTAAAAACAGTTTTTTCATCATTGTTGAATTTTGATTATAAAAATAAGTTTGAGTATTATAAAAAATAGTTATTTTATATGTTTAAAAGTATTAATATTTAGCCTATCATTATGTTAATAATGATAAAAACTGAAAATAATATGTTACAATTGGATTTTAATTAATGGGGTTAAACGAGTTTATTACTCGTTGTGAATTTCGAGGTTTTCACTAGAAAGTTTTTTCAGAGGAATAAATATTCTTCGATCTTCAGTTTGAAGTGTTAATGAATTGCTATCCATGTCAATTACTTCTCCGGTAACTCCATCTAGGGTAATCTTATCTCCAATACTTACTTTATCTTTCGTGTAGAAAGAAGCAAGAAAGTTGGCCATCATATCTCGAGAAGCGATTCCGTATCCAAGAGCGAAAGCAAAAACACCACCTGCTAATAATAAAGAAAGATTAGACATGATAAAGTCTGTTTCGATTCCAGCCTGTCCCATTGCACTGACTAATGCCGTCAAGAAGATAAACCAGAAAACAAATCCGCCGATCATTTTTGCAGAAGGAATACCTAAAGATTGACAAACGGTGGTAATAATATCTTTGATAAAGTCCGCAATAAAAACACCGATCATCAATACGATTCCTGCTACTAACAGTCGTGGAATAAAACCAATGATATCAGTGATTAGATTTGAGATCGCATCCATACTAAGTACATCAGCGGCAGCTACTACGGAGAACAAAAGAATAATATAGTATAATATTTTGGATAGAACAGTGCTAGGTACAATTTTGATATTGGTTTTTTGAACCAAGTCAATGGAGTTTAGTTTTTCTGCTGCCTCATCCAATGGCATTTTTACCAATAACTTACGAATAACACCTGCCACAATTTTGGCAAGAATCCATCCTATAATTAGAATAACCAATGCAAGTGCAATCTTTGGAAGTACTTCGATCAAGTCGGTCAACATTTGCTGGAGCATCCCAAAAACGGGAGAATTATTAAGTAAATACATAGTGATTGTTTTTTGGCACTTCTCGTATCAGTGAGTGCAAGGGGTTTATTTTAATTTACTCGGCCACCAGGCTCAATTGTATTGTCATTATCAAAACTACCGTCGCGTAGTTCTTTTGCTTTCTCCGATTTCTCTGTAATATCTGTTCCACCAAATAATGCAGAGAGCATACCAAGTGCCTTAGAAAAATAAAGTTCTAGCACATTTCCAATAAAACCAACATTACGAGCAGTACCCATAACATTGCGTTCTGTTTGTGGAGATGGTTGAGGTGCTTGATTTTCCTCTATTTTACCTAATTTTTTAAAACTGTTGTTGTTACTATCAGCTGATGCCATGATCAGAGTATTAATTTAGGTTATTCGGAAATATATCCCGGTAAACATTTTGTGCTTTATGTTTAGCCCTTTTAATTTTCATTTTAATAGCACTTTCCGATTTATCTAGTATCGCAGCTATTTCTTTAATAGACATATCATCTTGATATTTCATTAAAAGAATGGCTTTATCACCAGTCGGAATGAGTTCAAGTACTTTTTTCAATTTCATCACCTCCATTTCTAATAATGCACTATCAGGCACATCATCAACAATGTCAGGTGGATTTTCCATTTCATCCGAAAAAAGCGCTTTACTCTTTTTTCGTTTTCTTAAAAAATCAATGCAATAATTATAAGTAATTGAGTATACCCAAGTAGAAAACTTAGAGCGTTCACTAAATTTAGCCAGGTTTAAAAATATTTTGGTGAAAATCTCCTGCGTAGCATCCTGTGCTAAAGCCTCATCCTTAAGTAATGAAATACATTTACTAAAGACTTTAGTTGAATAACGTTGGTAGAGTAAACCAAAATAGTCAGAGCGTTGAGTTTTCAAATACAATTTGATAACTTCACTATCTGTCTTTTTTGAAAGTGGACTCTTTGCCGACTTACCACGAAATGAAGATGGGGTTTTCACCTATTATTTAAGTTTTCCTGACTGATTTTATATAGTAATCACCGCAAAAGTAATCATCTTAAATTAACAGTACGGCTTTTAGACGAGATAAATACAGAAAAGACACCATTCTGAGGGACATTAACAAAAAAAAGAGGTACCACCACTAAAGGTGTACCTCCGCCCTAACCAAATAAAACCAAATTATATTCTTTACATCGGGCCGATGTTTAATTTTTACGCTGTTAAGGTTTGTGTCAAAAATACAATAACACTACAAACTTAATCTATTTTTAGGAAAAAAAACAAGAATACGACGAAATTTTATTTTATCCTTTTATCTATTTTCAATAATAAAAAACGATTTAAGTATAAAATTCAGAATATTAGAATTATTTCAAAACTTTGTGTGGTGGATACAATAACTACCAAATAATTTTCGGATTTCACTTTTTGAAAAAAAATAATTAGATCTGACATTTTTTTTATTTTTTTTACTTAATCCCTGCTTTATCTCTATCTTTCGACCTTCAAACTATTCAAGGACTTCGAAATTTTTGAATAATTTTCTTCTTTTTCCCTCTTCAAATCTTTTCTAAAAAAAAACTATGCGTAAGACCATTATTTTATTTTGTTCCCTGTTTTTACTGTATTCTTCGGTCAATGGACAAAGCGAAGAAGCAGATGATGCTATTTTTATCAAAAACATATATAATAAGGTACTACAAGATGGTAGTGCTTATCAATGGCTCAATCATCTGACTACTCAAATTGGAGGTCGACTATCTGGTTCACCAGAGGCTGCCAAAGCCGTAGATTATACTCGAATGATGTTGGATTCTCTTGGATTGGACGCTGTTTGGCTACAACCCTGCGAAGTGCCACATTGGGTCAGAGGTGAAAAAGAAGAAGTACATATTGTAACACCTGCCGCAAATATCACTTTACCAGCCTTGGCACTCGGAAATTCTGTGGCTACTCCTGCTACAGGAATTACGGCAGAAGTGATTGAGGTTCGATCACTTGATGAAGTCGAAAAATTAGGTACAGAAAAGATAAAAGGTAAGATCGTTTTCTACAATCGCCCAATGGACCCTACCCAAATTCGAACCTTCAATGCTTACGGAGGAGCTGTTGATCAGCGAGTGAATGGTCCTTCACAAGCTGCCAAATATGGAGCAGTAGCAACCCTTGTCCGGTCTATGACCACTTTGCATGATGATCATCCTCATACCGGAGTGATGGTTAATAAAGAAGGCGTGACTAAAATTCCAGCAGTTGCGATTAGTACCAATGCCTCAGAAATGCTCAGCAAAATGTTGCTTGAAAAAAAGGTAACCGTTTATATAAAGACAAATTGTCAAACCCTTCCGCCTGTTAAATCTTATAATGTGATTGGTGAAATAAAAGGAAGTACATATCCAGATGAGATTATTTTGGTAGGAGGACACCTAGACTCCTGGGATGTTGGTCAAGGCGCACACGATGACGGCGCAGGCTGTGTACATGCGATGGAGGTAATTCGTACGCTCAAGGAATTAAATTATCAACCAAAGCGTACTATACGTTGTGTGCTCTTTATGAATGAAGAGAATGGATTGGCTGGTGGAAAAGCATATGCAGAAGCAGCGAATAAAAATGGAGAAATGCACCTAGCAGCCGTTGAATCTGATGCAGGAGGATTTACACCTCGTGGATTTAGTTGTGATGCAGAGAATGAAGTTTTTGCAGAACTCTACCTAAAACTCCAGCAATGGTTACCTTTGTTGGAACCTTATGGACTGATGTTATCCAAAGGTGGATCGGGAGCTGATATTTCTCCACTAAAAAGCCAAAAGGGATTGTTGGTTGGATTTCGACCAGATTCTCAACGATATTTTGATTATCATCATACTGCAACAGATACTTTTGAAGCGATCAACCAACGAGAGCTTGAATTGGGTGCTGCAGCAATCACTGCACTTATTTATTTAATTGACAAACATGGATTATGAAAAAAGAGGTAACTGTACATGACAAAACTTTTGAATTATATATCTCCGCCGAAAAAATTCAGGAAAGAGTAGATGAAATAGGAAAAGCTATTTCCGCAGAATTTAAAGGTAGAAATCCACTCTTTGTGAGTATTCTTAATGGATCTTTCGTTTTTACAGCGGACATCATGCGGGCTTGTGATTTAGAATGTGAGGTTTCTTTCGTTAAACTATCTTCCTACGAAGGAACGCAGACAACCGGAAAAATTAAGACCCTCATTGGATTGGATAATAATATTGCTGGTCGAGAGGTAATTATTTTAGAAGATATCGTTGATACTGGAAATACGCTAACACACTTTTTGGAAATTCTAGACACCTATGATCCGAAATCTGTCACTTTAGTATCTTTACTGACCAAGCCCGAAGTATTGAAAGATCGCGTCAAGGTAGATCAGATAGGCTTTGAGATACCTAATAAATTCGTCATCGGATATGGCTTAGATTATGACGGTCTGGCGCGAAACTTGAAGGACATTTATCAGTTAAAAGAAGGATAGATCATTTTATCGTCATTTTAGGAAAAAAAACTATTTCTGGAACTTTCCTTTATAGAGAAAATGTTATACCTTTGCCTCGCTTTCAAAGCATTGACCCATAGTGTAATGGTAACACTACTGTTTTTGGTGCAGTCATTCAAGGTTCGAGTCCTTGTGGGTCAACAAAAAGGCGCTTCATTTGAAGCGCTTTTTTTGTTTCTTCTGCTTACCTTGCAGCAAATCTGCTGTATGTCCAGAAAACAAATTGCATATCTTATCCTCGCTGCTCACTTTTTAGCTGTTCTGATTTATCATCAGATTGGCTATCTGGGGCATTTTGGGTTTGATGATCTTACCTACGCTAGATTGGCCCAAGGACTCAATCATGGTGTCACTGACTTTTCTGATCACTTTAGTTTTCGTTTTCCTTTGATCTGGCTAACGGCCTTATCTTACAAGGTTTTTGGTGTTAATGATTTTGCTTCAGCAATTCCTTCCTTTCTAATGACAGGATTGATTTTGGGAATTCTTTTTAAAATTCTTTCTCCTTACGGAAATAGAATCCTGCTTTTTGGTTTGTCTTTAGCCTGCTTTTCTCAATGGATGATTTTTTATTCAGATAAAATAATGCCTGATATATATGTGGCATTTGCTGTTTTGGCCAGCCTCTATTTTATTTATAAAGAAAAATTTATTACTCCAGAACGTTCAGCAGTCAACGGATTTTTATTGTCTTTCTCTTTTCTATTTGGTTTTGCAACCAAAGGAACCATCGTTTTATTTGTTCCAGTTTTGATCATCCTTTTCTTGGTAGATATTTTTAACAAAAGACAGATTAAGTTTTGGTTATACGCAGGAATCAGCATGGTTGGGTTATTGGCAATTTATCTAGGATATTTTTGGTGGTTAACTGGCGATCCATTTACGCGGTTCACGGTTATTGCCGACAATAGTTATCTAAATTTTTGTAGCTATGATCAACAATCGATTACCGTTTTATTAAAACGAGTGGGCTACCAATTTTTTGATTTAATCTTTACCAATAATCTATTGACGGGATATCTATTTTTGCTAGGATTTTTATTTAGAAAAAATATCCTCGACACTTTTAAAATGAAAACGACCTTTTCTTTTTTTTATACCGCCTCGATACTACTCTTGTTGTCGGCAAATTTTATGTCAATTTCATTTTCTTCTTATGTTCCAATGTGTTTAGATATTCGACACTATTTATTTATTCCGCCAGTCGTGGCGATTCCGGCAGCCATAATTATTGATAAATTTATTAGCAATAAAAAAATAGCGCCAGGTATCTTATTCGTCTCGTTCATTTTAGCGATTCTAAGTTATGGAAAACCAGAAATGATTTTTTGGACACAATATTTTCCGTTGTTCAGTCTCTTGTTGTTTTGGTCTTTTATAAAAAAAGAAAAGAATAACCGAATCTTCGTGGGGCTCTTAATATTGACTTTATTGTTGCCAGCGATTCGAGCAGTCAAGTATGCGCGTAGTATTGATTTTCGAACACAGAGAGAAGTATTAAAAAAAGAAATTTTTGATCAGTATGACGCAGCTTATATAATCACCAATCCGGTTCAAGCCCATCTGGGAAATTATTATAATGCCTTTAGTCAATCTGGAGATTATACTTTTTTACCTTACGGAAAATTTGATCCAGATACCTTAAAAGACAAAAAGAAATTATTATTTTTAAATTGGTATCCTCGCTTTCTTAGTAATATCAATTACGAGAGTTTACCTTATTACGTTCGTAATATTGATTCCCAAAATAAATTGAAGTATGACTATAAGAAGTTAAACATTTATCTCTATGAACTTAATGAGATTAGGATTCCAAATGCTTCTGGAAAAGTACTTTTAAAACATAAACATGATTTTGAATCTACTACGCCAGAATATTGGAATGAAGATTTAGAACGTCGTACAAGATCTATCAAACATACCGGAGAGTATGCGCAACAATCGGGTGAATATTCTACTACATTTATTACTGAATTGAAAAACTTCACAGAAGAAAGTACAATAGAACTAAACATCCAAGCCAAGGCTTTTACCTACTGGGATCAAGAAACCAAAGCACAGTTAGTAGTTTCTATTTCGGATGAAAATGGAAAAGATTATTTCTGGAAAGGAAAAGATATTCAATCCTCTATTCAAGCGTATTCAAATTGGTGGCCGATCGATTTCAGTACGGAAGTATCTTTAAAAAATATTCCATCAAATGCGATTTTGAAAATCTTTATTTGGAATAAAGAAAAGTCAGAAGCTTATGTAGATGATTTTACAGTAGAAATACGAGGATTTGAATAGTCCTTTAAAAATTGTACCTGTTACTTAAATTTCACGTCGTAATTTTAAATACACTGTGTATTAAACTATTACATTTAATCATTATAAAAAATAAAATCATCGTTATGAAAAAAATAATTGCTCCCTTACTTGTTCTCACCATGATGCTTTCTTCCTGTAGTACCCTTAATAATTTGGGCATTGCTCCAACAGCGTTAGAATCTATTCAGGCGGTCAAAGCATTGATGGATGGTAGCTCATTTCGAGCGATCAATGCCTTGCAAAAAATGAATGCTGCTGGTGGCGTGGAAGGATTGCTACCAAAAGAAATTGCACCGGTACTTAAAACCCTCAAAACGTTGGGCGTTGGTAATGAAGTGGATAATATTACGAATCAAATTAATGGTATTTCAAAAATGGTAGCAGGTGAAAGTGCTGGTATTATGAAAGACGCTATTAGTTCTATCAAAATCACAGACGCAGTTGGCGTAGTACTAGGAGCGGAAGATGCAGCTACGATGCTATTAAAGAATGCAATGTATGGTAGCGTGAAAAAAAGATACAGCGAACGATTGGATACAGAGTTAGCAAAAACGGATGTGCCTCAGTATTGGCCGATGGCTACCGGTGCTTATAATCTTTTTGCAAAGAATAAAGTAGACAACGACCTTTCAGGATTTTTAGCGGAACGAGCAGTAGACGCTCTGTTTTTGACAATGGGAAAACAAGAAAAACAACTTCGTAAAGATCCTAAAAAATTACAGAATGCAGTAGTAAACAAAGTCTTTGATTATTACCAAAAGAAAAAAGGTAGATAAGTTAGACTTACCTTGCTAATCAAAAAAGAGTCATTCGCATAAAGTGAATGACTCTTTTTAATTTTTTAGATTTTCTTGTTGCTTACGAAGTTTAGTAAGGATTTTTTTTCCTCGACTCTTAAAGCCTGCTGAACCATTTGGAATGTGATCTTCAAGTACCATGATTAATTCGACTCCTAATTCAGGTTCTAACTGACAAATTTTATACAACACCCCCATCGAAAAAGCTCGCACGGCAACAGCTTCTTTTGGATCATCTAAATAGGTAAAACAAAGCTCTGCTGCAACGCCTAAAAGTTCTTCTGGTAAATCAAAATATTTATCAAATAGACGAATAGTATTTCTCTTAACCGCATCATGAATATCTGGTCGGCGTAGGTTTTCTAGTAAAGGCTTTAAATGTTTTTTGATTAGTGGTGGATGAAGGTCAGCTGCGTGTCCAACAGCCATGGCAGCTCGTTGCGTAACTCGATATTCATTGGTTAAAAAAAGCTCCATCAACCCATCAAATCGATCTTGATCCTTGCCAATATAATTGACAATTTTCATTGTATTCTCTTTAGAATGCTCTACCAATAAAGTAGCCCGAATATCCATGAAAAAAATTGTTGATTAACTGTAAAGTAAAATCTATTCCTTGGCTGACTTGCGTCAAATAATGAATAATGTTCCTTCTTTCGTGTTTTACGTTAAAGAGCATTATTCATTAATTCTATTATTCATTACCCACTAAGGCAACTCCTCGTTGAAGAAAATTTTATAACAATACATCCCTTTATCTTCGTCGTAGTATCGCTCGACAAATTGTCGACTAGACTCTGGGTTGAAAACATCTAGTTTAATCTGAATGCCAGTATCTAATTTAATGGTACTTTTAAAAGCGCGCGAAGCTGATTTAGTAGCTGCTTTCGAAATATTAAAACCATTAGTCTTTTCTGGAATATAGGTTTCATGGTACGCTTGAAATTCCCTAGCCGCATCAGGTTCTGGAATAACGGTCTTGGTAAAATCTTCTAGATCAAAAACTTCGTTGCTCGTAAAATAATCAACCGAATTCGCTAAAAATTTAATCTGCTCTCCTCGGTCAGCACCTGCGGCCACTACTTCTTCTGAAAAACCATTACAGAGTTGTAAATAATTACGCGTATGGAAATTTTCATTTTTAACATAATCTAACCCTAAGAAATTATGGTACCAATAAGCTGCGTCGTATTGATTATTATCTACGTGCAAGACACGATATCCGCTATCCATAGCAGTGTTTAAAATCAAACAGCCTTTATCTAGTTTATTAATGTTAACACCTCTTTGCTTTTTGATGGTCATCATATCACCATCAGGGCGTACCTGGAA
Source organism: uncultured Saprospiraceae bacterium (assembly GCA_937995675.1). Classification (GTDB taxonomy): domain Bacteria; phylum Bacteroidota; class Bacteroidia; order Chitinophagales; family Saprospiraceae; genus JALZUU01. The sequence goes on along the minus strand of CALKJE010000066.1, from coordinate 8,320 downwards.
AAATTTACTTTTTTCTTCTGTTTTAAAAATACCTAGCGCAGAAACTACTTCATCTAATACTACAATACCGTCAATAAAAACAACATATACTTCACCCGTTTTGATACTTGGGTGGGAGGACTGTCGATAAAGGTGTTCTAAAATATTAACCGATTCGGTAAGCAAAGATTCTCGGTCTGTAAAGATCGTCTTAGCGAAATTATTCATTTCGTTAAGGTTTACATCTTCTGTGTGTACAAAGCGATGTAAATTATCTACTTGCCGTTTGAGTGGTTTGAGGAAAAAATTGTGGAGCAACTCACGGGTAGCTTCATCTAGGTCATAGAGTGCAGGGGAAATAAAATTCCGAGTAGCTCGGTGTTTATTACCTACTCGATGAATCGCAATTTCTCCTAGTTCGGCGTTGGCAAAATTAATCATAGTATAAATGGTTGGTACAACCTGAAATAAATCAGGCCGGATTTATTTTAAATTAAAAGAAAGGCAAGATACGCAAATGCGCTGATTTTCTAAGGAATGGCGATTAAATAATCAGTGTTTTTTGTACCTTCCCTCCGTGAAAAAAATTATTACCATAATTGATCAAATAAACGAAATAGTCGGTAAGACCGTATCTTGGCTAACGCTCTTGCTGGTCTTTGTCGTTTGTTTAGAAGTAGTTCGGCGATCTCTGTTCAATACGACCAGTATCTGGAGTATGGAGTTACAGTGGCATATCTTTTCGTTGATTTTTCTACTCGGCGCTGGATATGCGCTTAAGCACGACCGTCATGTACGGGTGGATTTATTTTATACAAAATTTAGCAAAAGAGATCAGGCTTGGGTCAATTTGTTTGGTAGTATTTTACTTTTGATACCTTGGTTGTTGGTGATTATCTACTTTAGCTTTTACTATGCCTTAGATGCTTGGCATTTAAATGAAGGATCACCTGATCCAGGTGGATTGCCAGCTCGTTATTTGATTAAGTTTGCCGTTCCAGTTGGTTTATCCTTGTTATTGCTACAGGCTATATCCGTCACGTTGTCCTCGTTGATCACTTTAAAGGAAACGGCAGCAGAAACTTCTTTGAAATCTGAATAAATACTAAAACAAACTATCTGACTTTTGGAAATACTCGCACTCATACTTTTTCTTAGCATTTTTCTACTTATCCTCTATGGTTATCCGGTAGCATTTACGCTGGGAGGTATCTCTATATTATATGCAGTTTGTTTTTTAGAACCTTCTAGTTTTTCTGCTTTACCACTTCGAGTGATGGGAGTGATGAATAATTATGTTTTGCTGGCGGTCCCGCTTTTTGTGTTTATGGGTATTATGTTAGAAAAATCTGGATTGGCAGAGAGTTTATTAGAAACGATGGCCATGTTGTTTGGTACCTTAAAGGGAGGGTTGGCTATTTCGGTGGTCATTGTTGGAACATTACTGGCGGCTTCTACAGGTATTGTTGGAGCGACTGTGGTAACAATGGGCTTAATTAGCTTACCTACTATGTTGCGACGTGGCTATCGACCCGAACTTGCTACCGGGACGATTGCTTCCTCAGGTACTTTAGGACAAATTATCCCCCCTTCGATTGTTTTGGTATTGTTAGGTAGTGTATTAAATGTATCAGTAGGAGATCTTTTTAAAGCAGCATTGATTCCTGGACTATTACTAGTGGTTAGTTATATCTCTTATATTTTTATTCGCGCCAATCTACGTCCTGAAGAGGCACCAGGTATTCCACCCGAAGAAATCGCAGCTTTTAAAGGAAAAGGCTTCGGAATGCGAGTTTTTAAAGCTTTTGTACTGCCCTTGTTATTGATTGTAGCAGTATTGGGCTCTATTCTAAAAGGAATAGCTTCACCGACAGAAGCGGCAGGAGTCGGAGCAATGGGGGCGATTTTCTTAACCATCTTTCAAGGACGATTCACTTTAGAGGTATTAAAGTCTGTGATGCGCGAAACGACCCATCTGACTTGTATGGTTTTTATTATTCTTTTGGGAGCTACCGTATTTTCCTTTGTATTTAGAGAAGTTGGAGGAGATCGTTATTTAATAGAGATGATCGAAAACGCTAATTTATCAGCTACTGCTTTTTTACTGCTCGTCATGGCCATCATTTTTGTCGCAGGGTTCTTTATTGATTTTATAGAAATCATATTTATTATAGTCCCTGTCGTAGTTCCTGTATTCTTAACTTACGAAGTTGACTTAATTTGGGTTGGGATTCTAATCGCGCTCAATCTACAAACTTCCTTCTTATCACCTCCTTTCGGTTTTGCGCTATTCTATCTTAAAGGGGTAGCTCCACCAGAAGTAACCACTAGCCAGATATATCGAGGCATCGTTCCATTTGTCTTAATTCAATTAGTATTTCTAGTCTTGGTTATGGCTTTTCCGCAAATAGTCTTTTTATTATTCTAAAAGTATTCAATAATACACGTAGAAAAAGAAGCCTCTTTTAGCGTTTAAACGATGCTTTTTACACATAATCTATGTGTGAAATTATACTTTTTAAGCTCGATTTATGTGTGAAATTTCCATTTTTTAAGGTGAAAATGAGAAAAGACATCATTTTTTAAAAATAATAAAACATTTTGTTTTTATTTAAAATGTTGATAATCAGGTATTTAGATAAATTATGAAAAAAACATTTTAATTACCTTCCCTATTTTCCCTTTTCTATCCATGTAAATAGCGTATTTTTGACCTATTATTAATTTAAAATTGACCTATTATGGCTAAAGAAAAATTAAGTTTTTACGATGTAAAAACAAAAGCAAAATTCGAAACTGCAGAGTTTGAAGTACGAGAAAAAAACGGAAGATTTTACGCAGTTGCTAAGTCTCAAGCAGAAGGTGCAACGCACGAATGCTGGAGAGTACTATCTAAAGTAGATGCTGCTAAATTCGGATAGTAAGTACACTGTCTTAAAATAAATTAAGATAATCGGTATTTATTTACCGTGAAAGGTCATCCATTTGGATGACCTTTTTTTGTTTTGGGAACTTTCCTTTAGAAATATTTGTATTCCTTTTGGTATTGTTTTACCAGTCGAAGTCATATAAGCCTTCGTAAATTAAATTTAAATCCTGATCATGTTAGTCAGAATATTATCTAATCCTTTCAAAATGGTTTTTTGCCCGTTGCTGCTAATTCGTTTAGCGCAGAGGTAAAACCGGGTCTTCAACACTATCCTGCTGTTGATGCAACTTCTGCATTTTACTAAAATCTACTAATTAATATATGCTCGTTTCTTACGAAATGCAGCGAGCGTATGAGTAATCGCATAACTCGGCGGTGATTCTTTTTATTTTTATTAAATTTAAAATGATGAAAGTTAGAAAATTGCAATTCATAAGAAACATAGGAATCGCTGCGCATATTGATGCCGGCAAAACAACTTTAACGGAAAGGGTATTGTTCTTCACAGGCAAATCCCATCGAATTGGCGAAACGCATCTAGGTAATAGCCAGATGGACACGATGAAGCAAGAAATCGAAAAGGGCATCACTATTAGCTCAGCGGCGACACAAGCCACTTGGGAATATCTTGGTCAGCCCATTACGATGAATATTATCGATACGCCAGGACACGTTGACTTTACCATCGAAGTAGAACGCTCTTTACGAGTACTTGATGGAGTCGTTGCGTTATTTGATGCAGTAGATGGCGTCGAATCTCAAACAGAGACCGTATGGCAACAAGCTCAGCGTTATGAAGTACCAGCTATCGGATTTGTTAATAAAATGGATAAACCAGGATCTGACTTCAACAACGTAGTCCTTCAAATACAAGATCGCCTAGGAGCAAATGCTGTAGGCTTACAGTTTCCTATTTTCGAAGACAATGAATTTGTTGGTGTCGTGGATCTAGTGAAAAACGAAGCCTTCTATTGGTCTGAAAAAGGAGTAATGGAATCAAAAGAGATTCCGTCGAAAATGGTAGTTGAAGTGAGCGAAGCACGTAATCAGATGATAGAAACCCTTGCAGGTCTTGATGATGATTTATTGGCTATTTACTTTGAAAATCCAGAACAGATTACAGTTGGTCAGTTGATTGAGGTGATTCGTGGCTTAGTATTAACGCGAAAGATCGTTCCTGTATTAATGGGTGCTGCGTATAAAAACAAGGGAATTCAACCTTTGCTTGATGCTGTAGCTGCCTATTTACCTTCTCCGGTTGATCGGAAAAAAGTTACCGGAACGCATCCGGATACTAAGGAAGTCGAAACGAGAACAGCGGATCCGAAAGGACCGTTGTCTGCGTTGGTTTTTAAGATTGCCTTAAATGAGCAAAACCGTAAACTCTGCTTTTTTAGAGTTTATTCGGGTACGCTGAAAGTAGGAGATACGGTTCTGAATACTCGGACTGGAAAGAAAGAACGAGTGGGTAGATTGTATCAAATGCATGCCAACAAGCGAACGGAAATTACGCAAGTAATGGCAGGAGAGATTGCTGCGACAGTAGGTTTAAAAACGTTCCGTACAGGTGATACGCTTTCTGACCTTGTGCACCCGGTAGTATTGGAAAATTTATTTATTCCTAAACCGGTTATTAGCATGGCGATCGAGCCGAAGCGGAACGAACAGTTGACCAAGTTGGGTGATTTGCTCGGACGCTTGCGGATGGAAGACCCTAGTTTTACTGTCAAGGTAGACCACGAAACAGGACAAACCATTCTCATGGGAATGGGGGAATTACATCTGGAGATTATACGCTCTCGAATCGAAGATGATCATGGTATTGAAATAAATACGGGTGCTCCTCAAGTAGCTTATCAGGAAGCGTTTACAGAAACGGTAACGCATCGTGAACGTTTGAGAAAGCAAAGAGGAGGAAGTGGTTTGTTTGCCGAAATCGAAGTGATGATCGGCCCGGCAGATCCAGAATTTTTGGAAAATATTTCAGAGGAGGATACGACTGAAAGACTACAATTTGTCAATAAGATTGTGGGTGGAAGTATCCCTAAGGAATTTATTCCGTCCGTAGAATCTGGTTTCCGTAAGATGATGAAACAAGGGCCTCTAGCAGGTTATCCAGTTTCTAACCTAAAGGTGGTCTTAGTGGATGGTAGTACGCACGTTAAAGATTCAAAGCCTTTGGCATTTGAAATTTGTGCAATGGATGCTTTACGATCTGCTGCTAATAAACTGAGACCGGAACTTTTGGAACCTCTTATGCGGGTAGAAGTCAGTACGCCGGATAAATACGTCGGACCAGTAATTAGTGATTTAAATCGCCGTAGAGCTGTAATCCAGCTACAAGAAAAGGTGGCTAATCGCGTGCAAATAGTTGCGACCGTACCTTTGGCAGAAATGTTTGGGTATGTCAATAAACTACGTTCGTCAAGTGCAGGAATGGCAAGCTATTCCATGAAAATGGAGGGCTATGCATCTGTCCCTGAATCGGTTAAATCGGTCGTGATTGGTTAGGCCTTAGAAGATGAGTTATCCCGAATTTTGGATTATCCAAAATTTGGGATTTTTTTTTAATAAAACCTTTATCCTATGTATTTAATTAAAATATGCCAATAGTTTTCAACAGTAAAGAGGATTAACTAATAGGAGGTCTTGTAATTAATATTTGGAATAGAAATTGCTTAGATAATTAGTTATAATAAAATGTTTTAATATATTTATAAATTTTATATAATGTAACTTATATTAAGATTTTTTTTGCCTTAAAGAATAAAAGATTTGTTAAGTAAAAAGATTGGAATGAATAAGGCTTATAGCTCATTTATACCTTTATTGATTGTTTCAATATTGGTATTTCTTAACTCTGATAAACTTAATTTTATGAGTAAGGCAGTAGCTCCTTCTCTTGTCGCAAACTTAAGTTTAACAAAAGCAGTATCCAATCCAACTCCTCTTACGGGAGAAAATTTTACCTACACATTACAGTATAGCTGCTCTGGAACAACAGACGATTGTACCAGTACTTTTATTACGGATCCTTTACCGTCTGAGGTAGAGTTTGTCAGTGTTGCAGGATCTGCTCACACGATAAATGAATCCTATGATCCTCTTACACATACGGTAACATTTAATTTCATAGGAACCATGCTTGCCGGAACGACTGGGGAAGTACAAATTATAGTTCGGTTTCCAAATGGTAATACTGCAAATGGAACCGTTGCTACTAACACAGCAACGATTGACGCAACTAATGCTACTGCGCAAAATAGTAATTCGGTTAATGTGACAGCTACGGCAACGGATAATGCCTTTGTTGAAAAATACTTAGAAGCAGGAACCGTTTTAGATGAAAATACAGCTTACTATATTGAATTCTGTAATCCAGCGTATGGAACAGCTGCCAATGGCTCACTTAATGCGACCAATATTACAATCGTAGATACGCTACCGACAGGAACAGATTTCGTTCATGCAAGTAGTAGTGGAGTGTACGATGTAACCAGTCATACAGTAACATGGTCAATAGATACAATTAAGCCAGAAGATTGTAGGTATTACACAGTAGTTTTAATATATCCTAGTACTACTTTTTCTCTTGGACAATCAGTTACCAATGAAGCATCATATGCTTATACCCCTTTTGGTGAAACTGAAATTATTGATTCAACCAGTGTTAGTAGTACAGTTAACAACCCAAATATCGAAATAGGAACTGAGAAGTCCGTTTCTCAAGGAAGTTTTTATCCTGGAGCTTCGGGTAGGTTTTATTTGAATTGGTGGAATAATTCCAATGTAGCACTTGATAACTTTTATCTGGAAGATAGTATTCCAGTAGGGATAGAGATTACAGATATAGGATTGGGAGCACATTATTTTAATATTCCTGCCAATATTGACTTATCGATAAGATATCAAACAAATCTAAATACCAGTTGGACGACAACACCTGGATCACCCCATATTAATTGGGCTGGTGAGGATGGATCACAAGAAGATGTGTCAACTTTTGGCTTAGCAGCTGGTGAATATATTACGTTAATTAGGTGGGAGTTTGGTCCTGATGCCATGCCAATATCATCGGGCGGATATTTTGATGTAATGTTAGATTTTGATGTAATGCTAACGGCTACTGATGGGAACTATACGAATTGTTATACTGCAGGTTATCAGGGAGGAAATATTAATACTACAGGTTTAAATAATTGTGTTAACTATAATATATTACCAACGGTAAGCGATGCTAATTTAAATCCAGTTAAATCTAGACTTGGTGGAATTTTAAGCCCAGGAGATACAGAAACATTTCAACTCGCAGTACGAAATGAATGGGGAGCAGGCGATTCTCTTGACAACCCAATAGTCTTTGATTTATTGCCTGAGGGAGTTGTTTATGAACCAGGAACTTGGACACTACCAGCTTGGGGGAACACATATGGTTTCCCGGATCCAACGTTCACTTATGTTGCAGATTATAATGGCACGGGAAGAGAGCTTCTAAAATGGGAATGGACGGGAGCTAACGAAATAAAAATACCTCCTGGAGAAAGGGTTGTTGTTGCTTTTGATGCTATTATTCCAGAAGTTGTTTCTAGTGGTACTCCTTCCTTTCATAATAAATTTTGGATCGATGCCGATAATATTGGTGTTTGTTTGGGAGTAGATGATCCAGATATTTATGATTTAGATGGTGATGGAAATCTTACGGAAACTTTTTGTACCGATCAACGAGGAGTTGATATTGTTGAATTAGTTTCTTTAGAATCTGAAAAATTAGTTAAAGGACAGTTAGATTCTACTTGGACAAAATATCCCAATGTAGGAAGTACTTTGCCTGGTGGAATTGCTGATTATCAATTGATCGTACGGAATAAAGGAACGATTGATATGACGGATATTATTGTAGTCGACTTGTTACCTACTCTAGATGATAGTAGTGTCGTAACCTTGGTTAATCGAGATTCAAGATGGCGGCCGAACCTTGTAGGAGAAGTTACAGCTCCTGCTGGCGTAACAGTTTATTACAGCACTGAAAATAATCCATGTAGAAGTGTAGAAGGAATTGTTCCGAGTGGCCCAGTTGGCTGTGATATACCAAACTGGACAACCACTCTTCCTACGGATATTGCTTCTGTCCAATCCTTAAAATTTGATTTTGGAACTACTGTTTTAGAACCTGGTGATTCGATTTTTTTAGAATGGCCAATGAGAGCGCCCGTGGGAGTTTTAAATACGATTGGAGCGGTTCCAGACTCTACTGCATGGAATTCTTTTGGATACATTTCAAGTCGTGCAGATAATGGGACAACCTTACCGCCTGGAGAACCGATCAAGGTTGGAATGGAAGTTAATGAACAAATTCCAGGAGTTTATGGAGACTTTGTTTGGAATGATGCGAATGGAAATGGAATACAAGAT